>NZ_JBEZDE010000022.1:0-115222 GCF_040648115.1 Nocardia sp. NPDC049190 | reverse complement strand
GGCATCGTCCGCGAAATCCAACGCGCACTGGCTATCTGGATCGGTACCTGCCCACTCTGCCACCACACCTTCCCAACCTAACAAAGTACTACTAGGTGCTGCGCGTTCTCGCCGAGGTCTCGGACCTGCGGAAACACTCGATCTGATGGAGGTTGGATTGAACCGGCACTGCGGAATCGACTGGGCCGAAGGCCATCACGACATCGCGATCGTCGACAGCGACGGAAAACTCGTGTCCAAGAAGCGCATCGACGACAACCCCCAGCGGACTCGCCGAACTTACCGCCTACTCGCCGCGGCCGGCGACAGCGCCGAGAACCCGATCCCGGTCGCGATCGAAACCCCGCGCGGACTGCTGGTCGCCGCACTGCGCGCCACCGGTCGCCCGGTCTACTCGATCAACCCGATGGTCGTGGCCCGCTACCGCGAACGACACTCCATGGCGCGAGCGAAATCCGATCACGTCGATGCCATGACGCTGGCCGACATCATCCGCGTCGACGGCGAATACCACCCGCCTGCCCGCCGACAGCGAACTCGTCCAAGCGATCGCGGCGCTGGCACGCGCCCAGCGGGACGCGTCTGGCGGCGCGCCAAGGCCAGCAACGAACTGCGCTCGCTGCTGCGCGAGTACTACCCAGCATTCCTGGGCACGTTCGCCGGGAAGTCGGCCACCAACCTCGCCCGGATCAAAGCCCGCGCCGTCCTCGCGCTCGCCCCTACTCCCCCAGAAGCGGCCAAACTCACCAAGACCCGGATCGCGGCCGCTCTGCGCCGGGCCGGCCGCAAGCGCAGCGTTGATGCTGTTGCCGCCGAGATCGCCGAAGGCCTGCGCATCCCGCCAGCTGCGGCAACCGCACCTGGCGGAGAAGGCGATGGGCCGGCAGGCCCTCGCCCTGCGCGCAATTCTCGACGCCGCCTGCGCCGGTGCCGACGACCTCGCGCAGGCCGCGGCCGAGGAGTTCCGCAAGCATCCCTATCCGATCGTCACCAGCTTTCCTGGGTTGGCCGACCTCACAGGCGCTCGGTCGTCGCCGAAATCGGTGACGACCGATCCAGATTCGCCAATGACCGAGCCTTGAAGGCCTACGCCGGATCCGCGCCCGTCACTCGCGCCCCAGGCAACGATCGCCATCACCCACCAGCGCCTCAAAAACGACCGCCTGGCCGACGCCGGCTGGGCCTGGGCCTTCTCCGCCACCGGCAACCAGGACCCGGCCCGCGAGCACTACCAGAAACGCCGCGCCGCCGGCGACCGGCACGCACCCGCGTGCGGCACCTGTTCAACAAGATGCTCGGCCAGCTCCACCACTGCCTCCAATCCGGTCAGCCCTTCGACCCGGTGAAGGCATTCGGCCCGGTCCCCGACACACCGCCGACACGCACAGCAGCTTGACTCTTACGAGCATCGGAGGTCTTCCGGCCCTGATCAGGGCCACAAGGGCTCTAAACCGAGGTGATCATTCGTCAGGCAGGCCATGTGCAGCGGAACATTCGACACCCAACTGATTTGACAATCGTTTGACGTTCGGCGATATTCAACCTTGTGGTTGAGAATTCGTCGGAACGGCTGGACTCGATCTTCCACGCGTTGTCCGATCCGACTCGCCGAGCGATGCTGAGCCGCCTCGCGGGTGGGGAGCGTTCGGTGGGGGAGCTGGCGGCGCCGTTCTCGATGTCGCTGGCAGCGGCGTCCAAGCACATCAAAGTGCTCGAACGCGCGGGCATGGTGCGGCGGTTCGTCCATGGGCGCACGCATACCTGCGTGCTGGATGCGGCACCACTGCGCGACGGTGTTGCCTGGATGCGCTATTACGAGCAGTTCTGGAATGAGCGGATGGACGCACTCGAAGCGGCCCTCGAAGCCGACGACCTCGAAAAGGAAGAGTAATGAGCGAATACTGCACTCTGGTCTCCCCGGATACGATTCGTATCGAACGTGAAGTGCGTGGCCCGATCGAGCGGGTCTGGGCATTTCTGACCGAGCCGGACAGACGCAAGACCTGGCTGGCGGCGGGCGGCGTCGAGCCGCGAGTCGGCGGCGCGGTGGAACATGTGTTCCGCAATGCGGAACTCACCGGCCCCCCGCGCGGCACGGTCGATGAACACCTGATCGAGGGCACGGTATTGGCGTGGGAGCCACCGCGATTGCTGTCCTACACCTGGGACGACGGTTCCGATGTCACGTTCGAGTTGACCCCGGTCGGCGACCGGGTCCGGCTCGTGGTCACCCACCGCCGCATCGCCGACCGTGACGGCCTCGTCTACTACGGCGCAGGCTGGCATGCGCATCTGAACCTGCTCGTCGACCGACTGGCCGACCGCACACCGCCGCACTTCGACGACGTCATGACCGATCTGCGTGTCGAATACGCCGCGCGAATCGGCAGTTGAACCGAAACATATTGAGAGAGAATAAGAATGCGCAGAATTATCGCAGCCATGAAGATCTCGGTCGACGGGAAATCCGAGGGCTCGCAGGGATACGCGGACTGGGTGGACGGCTGGTCGGACGACTACGACCTGACACCACAAGTGGACGCGTGCGTGCTCGGCGGCCGGATGTACCCCGGATACGAGCAGTACTGGACCACGATCCAGAACCAGCCCGATGCAGTCCATCCGCAGAGCGGCAGCGTGCCCACGCCCGGAGAGATCGAATGGGCGCAGGTCGCTGGCCGGACCACGCATTATGTGGTGTCGAGCACCCTGACCTCGGCCACATGGCCGAACACGAAATTCCTGCGCGGCCTGGACGAGCTCGCGGCGCTCAAGTTGGACCGCGGCAAAGACATCTACCTGATGGGTGGGGCCGCCCTCACGGCCAGTGCCATCGACGCCGGGCTCGTGGACGAACTGCGGCTGATCGTTTACCCGCTGATCGCCGGTCAAGGCACGGGGCTCTTCACGACGTCGGAAAAACGTCGCGCGGCCGAACTGCGCAATGTCGAGCAACTACCGGACGGCCGCCTCGGCCTTGTTTATGAGATCAGCCGTGACTGACTTCGATCGCCGGACCGTCGAGGCGTTTCGCGCGAACCGCGGACGGGTCGGCGGGGTATTGGCAGGCACCCCGCTGATCCTGATCCACCATATCGGTGCCAAATCCGGGATCGAGCGCGTCACACCGCTCGCTTACTACGCCCAAAACGACGGCGCCTTCGCGATCGTCGCGTCCAATGGCGGATCGCCGACACACCCGATGTGGTACCACAACCTCGAGGCCAATCCGACGATCACAGTCGAGGTGGGTATCGAGAGGTTCCCCGCGCGGGCCGAGGAGTTGAGAGGCACCGCACGCGCAGAACTCTGGGCGAAGCTTCTCGCCGAATCTGCCGATCTCACCAAATATCAGGGCAGGACCGAGCGAGTGATCCCGCTGTTGCTCCTGCGGCGGCTCGGCCCGAGTTGCGCAGAGCGGCAGTGAGTCCCGTCCATGGTCAGCAGGCCGCCGCACGACCAGCTCGACCTCGGCTTCTTCGCCGGGTCGATAAGGATGCAGACGACATGGCTGCCGCTGAGGTACAAGCAGCGGTCCATAACACCGTCATCCCGGTAGCGCTCGTTTCCACCTGATTTCAGCGAGCCGTAATGCCATCCTATCCTCTCTTACGATCAGGCGTTCGATCAAAAATCCTTCCCGCGAAACCCATTGAATCACGAGCACGTTGGATAGAAGTTTGTCATTTGCTGTTCTGATAATCGCGCGAAAGCCTAACTCGTAACCATATCTCGTCGCATCCGATATGCGCATATGGAAGCCACTGTGCGAGCGGAGGACGGGGTATCGCAAAGCCATTACGCCGCGGCAACTGCAGATGATCGCGATCGGTGTGCCATTGGTACCGGCTTGTTCCATGGTACCGGGAGAGCGGGCTAGCAGCCGCGGGCCCGGGACTGTTTCTCGTGAACGGGGTTTGTGAAGAATTGTCTTCTTTATTCTACGGGGGCCCTCGTCAGGGTCATTCGTATCTTACGATCGTAAATTCCACGACGAGAAGTTCGCCTACGTGGTGGAATGGATCTATTTCCTTCGACGGCTCTCCCATGCGTCTTCCAGGCAGGCTTCGACATGGTCTTCAGTAGGGCAGTGGGCAATGCGTGGAGGAGATTCCGTGATCATCTGTCAGGAAGGATCACGGAAGTTTGTGAGGCCGTGACGGGCAAGTACCGAGATGCCGGCAGCGATCCAGCTCGGGGTGCTGCCGATACGTTCGATGCTGCCGATCATGACATTGGTGGACCATTCCGCGCGACCGGGGACCGCGAGCTTTCTGCGACACAGGAGCCCGGCCTTTCCCGAACACCAGCCCTGGGGGGCAAAAACGATCCGGTTCCGGACATGACAATCAACAAAAAGCTCCTGGAGATGGCAAGGGTAGAAAGGGGAATCGTCGATCTTCGACGAGTTCCGGTTCCTCCGGACAAGTCCTCTTGGGTCGTTGATTCTCCCGGATACAATCCTCTTTTTGTTGATGTGCCGCGGGGTAACACTCGATACCGTAAAGAAGGGGATCGTCCGGACCCCGATGATCCTCGGGAGATCGAAACTTTCTCCAGCCATGAAGTGGCGCAAGTACAGCGGGACGCGGAAGGTTACCCGTTGAACCCACGTGGTAGAACCGGTTTGCGTGGGCGCGGAATGCTGGATAAATGGGGCGCGACGCAGGCCGCCGATCCGATCATCACCAGGTTCGACGAGCGCGGTGGTCTGGAAGTTCTCCTGATCCAACGCAAAGACACCGGGGAGTGGGCCATACCTGGCGGCAAGGTGGATGCAGGTGAACTGCCATGGCAATCGGCGGTTCGAGAACTCGGTGAAGAAGCCGGTGTAGAGGGTGTCCAGATCGATGCTTCACGAGTCCGGAATGTTTACCAAGGCTATGTGGATGACACCCGAAACACGGATAACGCGTGGATGGAAACCACAGCCTTTCACTATCATCTGAACCCCAGCGAAGCCACCGAAATCCGGATCCAGGCCGGAAGTGACGCGGCACAAGCACGGTGGGTGAAAGTAGACGATCAACTCTACTCGAACCTGTTCGCCAGCCATGGGGAATATGTACGTTCGGCAGTTGCGGGGCTGCGATAGCGCTCGCCGAGAGGAGACCAGGTTGTTTCTTGAATCCGGCGGGTGGCAGCGGCCAGATCATCGCTTTTATCTCTTCGCTGAACCGGCGCGATAAGGATCGAGGCCGCCCAAGCTCCTTGGCGCGGTCAACAGCCTGCAGCTGGTTGCCCTCGTCCACACCGGGCGCCATCATTCACAAAGGCAAACTGTCGAAAGTCCCGCCGACATCACCCCCATCCCAGTCGACCGAGGCAAACGAAACCGGGGTCGCCCAACCAGCATTCTCCACAGCGAAATCGGTCCGTGTCAACAAAACCGAGTTGTCATTGGAAAACAGAGCTATCCAGCTACTCAGACAAATTCAAACGGCTCTAACCGATATGTTGACTCGGGAAGCGAAGGCTGACGCCGAATCCGTCAAGGGTCTCAGCGCGGCAGTCAGACAGGTGGCAAAGATCTACGTCGAAGCCGATATTCGGGCCGTGGACCTGATCGCCGAGATCACAGGGCGCGGATCAGCGCGGCCGACGCTCCCAACCGGTGCATCTTCTCGGTCCGCGATCGGTGATGTCCCCGATCGACTGCCAGCGGAATATCTCGATATGAGCCTGGACGGCGCCGGACCCGCAATCGTCGGACCCGCGCACACGACCGACGGCCCCGGGATCGCGCGTGCACATGTGCTGGCAACACGCGTCGCCTACCACGATCTCCCTGGAGCTGCACAGCACCTCGACGACTTCCTGCTGGGCGACCTGGGCCCGCGGAGGATCGCGGAGTGGTCCCAACTGGCCGCGTCGGGCGAGCCGGGACTGTTGGTAGCGCGCACCGCCGACAATACGGTCGCGGGATTCAGCTGGGTCTCGATACGCGACGACGGCGCCGGAGTGGTGAATGCTTGGTATGTGCATCCGAATTGGCATGGCACCGGAGTCGGCCGAGACCTGATGCGAGCGGCACTCATCCGGCTGGGAAACGTCGACGTCTACAGCCAAACCACCGTGGGGACCGCAGCGATCGAACGCTATCAGCGGTACGGATTCGAAAAGTTCGGGGAGTTGGGAGATACGCCGCCCCCGCTACGGGACGCCGGGCTGCACGCGCCCCAGGTCGGGTTGAAACGCTCCTCAGGACCGGCCAGACAGTAACGCACGCGGCCGCTGCCAACTCTCCTCCATCTACAAGTTACTGTAAGAGCTCAGTTCAGCATGAGTCGGCGTGTCGGTTTAATCTGCTGCGCAATGTCTTTGAGACTCTTGCTGTGGTTGATGCGGTAGTGACCGATTCGTTGCGGGCGAGGCTGGAGCCTTTGATTCCGATGCGACAGAGACGCTTTCGGCATCCGGGCCGTCGACGGACCGGCGGCCGGGCGACGTTGGAAGGCATCCTGTTCGTGGCCCGCACCGGCATCGGTTGGAACCAGCTGCCGACCGGACTGTTCGGAGCCTCCGGCGCGACCTGCTGGCGGCGGCTGGCCGAATGGCACGAAGCCGGGGTGTCGCAGCGGCTGCACGAACAAGTGCTGAGCGAGCTGCGCGCTGTCGGGTGCCTGGAACTGCCGAACGCCCTGGTCGACTCCTCGCATCTGCGGGCTCTCAAAGGGGGGACCATATCGGCCCGAGCCCGGTCGACCGCGGCAAGCTCGGCTCCAAGCACCATCTGATCACCGATGCTGCCGGAACACCCCTGGCGGTCATACTCACTGGTGGCAACCGCAACGACGTCACCCAGCTGATCCCGCTGCTAGGTGCCTTGCCCGTCATCGGTGGCCGGGTCGGCCGCCCCTGGCGGCGTCCCCGACGGCTCTACGCCGCCCGCGGCTACGACCACGACAAGTACCGCAAACTGGTCCGCGCTCGCGGCATCACACCAGTCATCGCCCGCCGCAGCACCGCCCATGGCTCCGGTCTGGGTACCGTCCGTTGGCCGGTAGAACGGACCTTCGCATGGCTGCACGCTTTCAAACGCCTACGAACACGCTACGAACGCCGAGCCGACATCCATCAGGCCCTACTCAGCCTCGTCTGTTCGGTCATATGCCTCCGCAAACTCATTCTGAACTGAGTTCTTATCCCAAGGTCGGATAAACCCAGGTTTCGATGTCGTCTTCAACATTTCGTCGCTTCAACAGCGAACCCCCGGAAGGGCTTTCAGCGCAACGCCTTCCTGATCCCCACCTGACGCCTCCAGCGGACGCTTTTTCCCTCATCGCTCACCACGACAGTCTTCAGCTAACGCAGCAGAGGGTGGTTTTGCGCCTCCCCCGTGCAGGGCGACACCGGAGGGTCGAGAATCCTCCATCTCTCACGCAGCACCGCTTCAAGAAGCTCCTCCTACACCTCCAGCTCCTCTCCACGTTCGTGACGCACTATCCGTTGTTTTCGGCGATTACTACCGGAACCCCCAAGTGCAGGAAGGAATCCGACGACCGGCCGGTCATTGCGTCTGCCGCACGCAAGAACCGCGACAACGCCCTGGGCCGCTGGTGATTCGCTAGTCGAGCGGCTCCCCGAAGTCCGCTTCGATGGCGCCGTAATCGGCCAGTTCAGCCCGGACCACCCGATACGCCGTGGACTGCGTGAAGCCGCGGCGGGCGAGCATACCGACGAGTCGGCGGATCGTCTTGTCACGGTCCAGGTCTCGGGTCCCGGAACGCAGTTTTCGGCGGACCAGCTCGGCGGCGCGGACTTCCTCGTCATCGTCGGTGATGGCGGCCAAGGCGGACGCGGCATCGGACTGCGCAACGCCTTTGCGGCGAAGTTCCTGCGCGAGTGCCTGTTTTCCTCTGCCGGAGACGGTATGGCGGGAATTCACCCATTGTTCGGCGAACGCAGCGTCGTCGATGAGACGTACGTCGGCGAGGCGATCCAGTGCTTGTTCGCTCACCTCGGGCGAGTACCCTTTCGCCGCCAAGCGCTGAGCAAGCTCGGCGCGGCTGCGCGCGCGAACGGCAAGCAGTCGAAGACAGGCCTCCTTCGCCTGCTCGACTGTCCCGCCTTCAGATCCGGCCGCCACCTGATCGACCCGTCTTCCGTCGGACTCTTCGGAGTCAGCAAACGGAGATTCCGAACGCCGCATCGCGTTTCGACGGCCATGTCGGGACCCGGTCGAACGCGCCCGCTGCGGATCGGGCGCGTTCGACCGGGTTCCCATGGTGTCCGGCCCGGCCGAACTATCTGCGGCCGGCCGAACTCGTTCCTGCTCCTGTTCGCCGGGCCGGGCGGCGGCCGACCGGCGGGAGGCGGACAGGAGATCTTCCAATCGGCGCCGCATCTCGTCGACCGGGTCGGACCGTAACTCCTGCGGCCCGGTCCGGCGTGGCCCGGGCATGCGCCGGCCGGTCATCGGCTCAGAAATCGGCGGGCACCTCGGTGGCGGCCTGATCCGCGGTCAGGTCGGCGCCGATGCCGAGCTTCTCCTTGATCTTCTTCTCGATCTCGTCGCGCACGTCGATGTTCTCCAGCAGGAACTTGCGGGCGTTCTCCTTGCCCTGGCCGAGCTGGTCACCCTCATAGGTGTACCAGGAGCCGGACTTGCGGATGAAGCCGTGCTCGACGCCCATGTCGATGAGCGAGCCTTCCTTGGAGATACCCTGCCCGTAGAGGATGTCGAACTCGGCCTGCTTGAACGGCGGCGAAACCTTGTTCTTCACGACCTTCACCCGGGTACGGTTACCGACCGCGTCGCTGCCGTCCTTGAGCGTTTCGATGCGGCGCACGTCCAGGCGCACCGACGCGTAGAACTTCAAAGCCTTACCACCCGTGGTAGTTTCCGGCGAACCGAACATCACGCCGATCTTCTCGCGCAGCTGGTTGATGAAGATCGCGGTGGTGCCCGAGTTGTTCAGCGCACTGGTCATCTTGCGCAGCGCCTGACTCATCAGACGGGCCTGCAGGCCGACGTGGCTGTCGCCCATTTCGCCCTCGATTTCAGCGCGCGGCACCAGCGCGGCCACCGAGTCGATGACGATGATGTCGATGGCGCCGGAGCGCACCAGCATGTCGGCGATCTCCAGTGCCTGCTCACCGGTGTCGGGCTGGGAGACGAGCAGCGCGTCGGTATCGACACCCAGCTTGCGGGCATAATCCGGGTCGAGCGCATGCTCGGCGTCGATGAACGCCGCCACGCCACCCGCAGCCTGCGCGTTGGCTACCGCATGCAGCGCCACAGTGGTCTTACCCGAGGATTCCGGACCATAGATCTCCACGACGCGACCGCGGGGCAAGCCACCGATGCCCAGCGCCACGTCCAGCGCGATGGAGCCGGTGGGGATCACCGAGATGGGCTGGCGGGCTTCCTCGCCGAGGCGCATGACCGCGCCCTTGCCGAAGCTCTTCTCCACCTGGGCCAGCGCGAGTTCGAGCGCCTTGTCGCGGTCGTACGCCTGTGGTGCCATGGTCCTGATCCCCTTTTCGACGGGTAGGTCTCGTTCTGTGGTTGGCGCCTACAGTAGAGGGCGGCACCGACAAGTTCTGGCGTCAAGGGTAGACGAACAGATGTTCGAGTCAAGCGACGCGCCCGGCGCCGCACGAGCGGGCTTCACGGTTCTTCGGCAAACACCGCGCGATCAGCGCACCAGCGCGATCCGATCGGAATCCAGCAGCATCCACGCCTTGTCCGATCCACGCCTTGTCCGACAAGCTCGTCGGCGCGTCGGGTCCCGCACGTACCGGCCCCCAAGGCAACGACGACCGTTCACACTCCCGGGGGACGCCCGCGGTCGGATCGCACGACTCCATTCTCGGGTGGTTCAGGGATTGGCGGGTGAGAGTTCGGCCGGCCCCCAGCGCAACGCTCCCCCGCGGCGCTCGACCACCTCGTCGACGGTGAAGTCGACGGAACACCGCGGGACGGCGCCGGGCGTCCAGACCAATTCGGCGGTGCCAGTGAGTTGGAGGGTCGCGCCGGTCGTCCAGTCCGGGACCAGAATTCCGCAGCGGGGGTTCACTTCGATATTGCCCAGAGTCATGAACATCGAGTTGCCCCGATATTCGGGCCACCGTAACCGGGTGGACGAAAGCACCTGGAGAAATCCGGGATTTCCGCCGCGGTGCGAGGCGTCGGCATTCCCATCCACATCGGCGGACGCAACGAAGAACGTGTCCGCCGCCGCGACCGCGGATTCCAGACGCGCGTCCAACTCGGCGCGATGGCGCTGGACCGGCGGTACGGCATCCGGCGCATAACTCTCGAGCTGCCTGCGCGCGATGTACTTGGGACAGTTCGAGTACACCTGATCGGCGACGATGCGCAAACCGTCGCCGGCTGGTGTCGATCTGCCGTTGACCCGCATCCGCCTGCGCTGCTGCGGTTGCAGCGCGATCATCCCGATGTGCGCAGGGAGGGCGAGGGCATCCGAGAGCGGATCCCCCAGGGCAGGCCGTGCGCCGACGGCAATGGTCGCATCGTCGAGCGCGTGCACGAATCCCGGCGGCCCGACCAGTTCGCTCGCCCACAGCCTGCTCGCCGAGTCGGCGGCGGCGATCACCACCATCGGCTGTTCGGACAGGAAGTCGGCGGCGACCGCCGGGATATCGGAACGGATCGTGCGACCGACCCGGTCGGCGATGTGCGACTGGCCCATTCTGCGCTGGACGGCGACCTCACCGGGGTGGAACGGATCCATCACGATTCTCCTTCGCTGCGCGGGCGCCTGGCGAGATCACGACCTCAGAAGAACCCACAGGTCGGCGCAGCGCCACTGGGGGAGGGCGCGGTTTCGGCGCCGCTGGGCGCATAGATCTCGAGTCGAATACCGTCGGGGTCGGTGAAGAAGATGCCACCGGAGGTCACGCCCTCGCGATGCGCTACCACGCCATCGTGGACAAAGGTGACCGACAGCTCGCGCAGCGCACGCTCGAGCGTGCGCACCTGGTCGATGCTGTCGACCTGAAACGAAAGATGGTGCAGTCCTGGCGTTTCGGTGGAAAACGCGCCGTTGCTCTGCTCCCACAGCGTGACGACGAGTTTGCCGTCCACGCCGAGGAAGGCCCAGCGCCGGTCGCCGTCGGCGCTGGCGGCCAGCTGCTCGAAACCGAGTGCCCTGCGGTAGAAATCCACCGAACGGTCCAGGTCGGAGACATTCAGGCCGATGTGCCCGGTCGCGAGCCGGGGTGTGACGACCGCGGTCATGATGTTCCTCCTCGGAATGATTCAACTGTCTAGATTCGTTTGACTAGTTAGAATCTAGCCGCAAGTCCCGAACAAAGTCAACCACTGACATCAGAATCAGCAGTTAGACAGGAGGTCGTCGCCCTGAACATCAGCGCGGACTCGGTACCCTCAGACATGCCCGATCCACGCCCTCATCTCGGTGAACCGCTGGCACTCGATCTGCTGAACACGCGATGGATCGAGCACGGACCACAGGATCTGCTCACCGATGTGGCCGGGCTGCGCATCTGGCTGGACTCGGTCGGTCTCGCCACCCGCGCACAGGCCGACGCAGCGACATTGGCAGCCGTGCGCACGGCACGCGCGGCTATTGCCGACGTGGTCACGGGCGCCTCCCACGATGGGCTCAACGACGTACTCGCACACGGTCGGATCCGACGCACACTGACCGAGTCCGGACCCGCCGATGTGGTCGATGTGCCCGAGCAGATCTGGCTACCCGGCTGGCTGGCCGCGGACAATCTACTGGGCTTGCTGCGCACAGCGCCCGATCGGATCCGCCAGTGCGCGCATCCGCAGTGTGTGCTGTTCTTCTACGACACCTCGAAAAATGGCACGCGGCGTTGGCATTCGATGGCGACCTGCGGCAACCGCACCAAGGCGGCACGGCACTACGCGAAGAAGGAATGAGGCTCAGAACAATTCGTCGAGCAGCCGATAGTACTCGAGTCGGCGATGGTCCAGCTCGGCCACGCCATAGGCGCCGCAGAAGTCCGTCACCGCGGCCTCGCCGAAGTCGGCCCGCAGATCACGCACAGCCGGCGCAAGATCCCGGTACCGATCGGCGACGCCGAGCGCGGCGACATCGAGCAGGATTTCGCCCGCCACCACGGCGGCCGGGGTGAAATCACCATGCGCCACCACCAACTCCTCGTGGACCGGGCGTTCGGCCAGCAGTCGTGCCAACATATCCGTCGGCGCCCAGCCCCGGTGGTCGTCGTCGAAACCTTCGGTGTCGACCAGACCCTCGACCACCTGGCGGCGCGCCTGGGCCAAGGCGGCGTCGAGGCGGCCGTCGAACGGACACTCTGCGATCGGAATGCTGTGCAACCGCCGCAGGATCGAGCCCATGACGGCGCCGATCGAGGTCGGCGCCGGGTCGGCACCTCGCGTGACCTGGCTCGGCACGCGCGCGTCGGCGAGCAGTAACACGTCGCCCTCGAACGCCGCCACGTCCAGCAGGCGAATCCCGCGACCTCGCAACCAATTCAGGCGCTCGCACTCGGCGAGAGCCCGCGGGCCACGCACGATCCGGTAGGTACCGACGACTGAGACGACACCGTCGCTCATACTTTCCAGCTCGTCCGACCAGATCGGTGTGTCGCCGAGCAGTGCGGCAACCGTGGGCGGCAAGGGAATCGGCAGCTCGGCCAGCGTGTCCAAGGCTGCGCGGGTGGATTCGATCTCGTCGGGGTCGCCTTCGGCGGTGCGCAGTTCCATCGCCTGAACCAGCAACGCACGCGCTTCGCGCAACTGGTTGCGTTCGGCCAGCGCCTTGCCCAGGTGCTGGACGGCAAAGGAGAGCACCTCCGGCGCGGCCGTCCGCGCGTGCTCGACAGCGCGACGGTAGAGCCGCTCGGCCGCGCGCGCGTCGCCTCGGTACCGATAGACGTCGCCCAGGTTGATCCACACGGTGATCCTGCGCTGCTCGGTGTCCACCAACTCGAGCGCACGATCGAGGTGGTCCAGCGCCAGGTCGTAGCGGCCGAGGAGCATCAACTCGATGCCGGTCTGCCGGAAACCGGTGAAATCGACGGGGTGCGCGTCCGCCACCCGAGCGGCGAGGCGTTGCGGATCGAGCGGAATCATCCGCCGTCGCTCGTCGAACCGGTGCGGCGGCCCTCCCTGATCGACCTGCTCGGTGGCGCTCACCAGCGTGACCGCGGTACGTCGAAATCCGCGCACAGCGCGCGCCACACATCCCGCGGATCGACGCCGCCCTCGATGGCATCGGCCCCGGTCCGACCGCCCAAAGCGGGGATCACATGATCGGACAGCAAGGCATCACCCCGCGCCACACCGAACTCGGTATGCAACAGTTCCTGAAACTCAGTCAACCGCACCATCCACAAGATACTCCCGGCCAGTACCGCACCAGGGATCGCCACTCGTCCTCAGGGATGCACGGTGCGGAGAGTGTGGTGGCAGACGGCCACCGGGTCGCGCAGGGAGGCAGGGGCTGCCGCATCGGCGGCGGCGGTGGCGTAACGGGGGTCGGTGAGGATCTCGTGCACCGCCGCGCGGAGCGCACGGGTGGACGGTGGACGCACGATGATCGAACTTCCTTGGCGAGCAGCGCGGTTGGCGAGTTCCCACTGATCGCCGCCGCCGGGGACGGTGACGATCGGGACACCCGCGGAGAGGGACTTCGCGAGCAGGCCGTGGCCGCCACCGCCGATGACCGCGGATGCCTGGGTGAGCAGGACGTCTTGGCGGCCCAGGCCGGCCGTTGCCCACCGAGGAAGGTCGGCCGGCGGGGTGTCCAGCATCGAGATCGCCACCCGGACACCGGTTCCGTCCAGGGCGGCCAGGACATCGTCGACCATGCCCGCGACGCCGGTATGGGCGGTCGAGGGAGCGACCATCACCAGCGGCCCGTCGCCGGGCGGAAGGTCCAGGATCGCCTCCGTCGGTTCCCACAACAGCGGGCCGACGACGTACGCGGACTCCGGCCAGTCGGGACGCGGCACTTCGAGGGCGGGCAGCGTGGCGATCAAGCGAGCCGCGGGACCCGGGTCGACGGCGGGGAGACCGACGCTCTCGCGCGCCACTCCCCGCTGGCGCCGACCGTGGCGGAGCGCGCGCGCGGTCATGGTGCGTAGTACGCCGTCCCGCGCTCGGCCGCGCAGGCCGGCGCCAGGAGCCAGTCCGCTGCCGATGGGCGGCAACGCCTTCGACGGCAGATACAGCGGATGCGGAGACAGCTCCACCCACGGCACGCCGAGCCGTTCGGCGGCCATGCCGCCGCCCGCGGTCAGCACATCGGAAACCACCAACTCCGGCAGCATGGCGCTCAGGTCGGGCAGGATCTCGGTGGAAATATGCGCGGCGCGTTCGTGGATGCGCTGTCCCGCGTCGGCGTCGTCGTCGGTGGGTCGCGGCGCCAGACCTTTGAGCCTGCGCACGCCGATCCCAGCGCCGAGCGCCGCATCGAACCAGCGGGGACCGGTGAACAGGACCGGCTCGTCACCGGCCGCCAGAAACCGCAAGCACAACGCGATAGCGGGAAACGCATGCCCGGGATCAGGCCCCGCGACGACGGCTACTCGCATCCGCCTAGCCTGCCACACCTCCGCACACGCTCCGGTCATGCGTCGTGCCGGCGCGTGCCGCACCGGCAGCCGATCACCCGAACGGTCATGCGGATGTCCTCGTGGCCTCCGGTCGTCGACCATGCCACCGACCCGAAAACGAATCGGTCGATCCAGACCGTCGCGCCGCCGCCGGATCAGCCGCCGAACTGGAAAAGTTCGAAGCCGACCGCGTGATCCGCCGGAAAGCCTTCCTTGGCGCCGATAGCCATGTCGACCACCGCGCGAACTTGCTCGGCGACCGGCTCGGGGCTGAGCGCCTCGAGGTACCGGCGATGCTCGGCGAGCGAGGCAATGGCCTGCGCGCGGAAGTTCGTGACGTCGACGGCGTGCGTGGCATACGGCCCGACCACGGCGGCCCACCGCGCCGACCACGGCTTCTGGTCGGCAAGCTCGGGAAAAATCCATTCGTTGCCCGCGTCGGATACCGCGTCCAGTGCAGCGCGCCCGACCGCACGGTGATCTGCGCTGTTGACGCGCCCGGGCGCCCAGGTGTCACCGAAGTGGAACAGCACCACCATCTCCGGCTGATGCCTGCGGATCGCTGCGGCCAGATCCCGGCGCAGTTGCGGGCTCTCCTGCACGCGACCATCCGGGTAACCGAGGAACTCCACCTGCGCTACCCCCACCACCCGCGCCGCGGCGATTTCCTCTGCCTCGCGCAGCGGTCCGGCGACCGCGGGTTGCATCCCGGCGATCCCCGCTTCGCCGCTGGTCACCAGTACATAGCGAATGTCCTTGCCCTGGCCGGTCCAGCGCGCCACCGCCGCGGCGGCGCCGTATTCGATGTCGTCGGGATGCGCGACGATGACCAGGCCACGCTGCCAGTCCTCGGGAAGCTGCTGCACGGAATCATTCAAGCACTGCCGACCGAACACGGCCCCGCGCCGCCCCCGATAGGACGCTGCCCGCCCCGCGCGCCGCGCTAGAACTTGCTCACCGTGGACTTGTCCGAGCCCGACACTGCCTTGTACAGCAGGTACAACCCGGACACGATCGCGCTGATCACCAGGATCGGGAACAGCGCCTTCATCAGGGCGCCGATGATGGCGAGCGCGACCCAGACGACCGCGACGATACCAATAATCTTCCACACCATTTCGTGCCTCCCAGGCGTCTGCGTCTCCTCGTCGATCATGACAGCTGATCCTGCACAAATCACCAGGTAAGGCGGGATGTCCGGGTGAAAATCAGGGTTTACCCGCATGGTCGGCACCCACCACCGAGCGTGCACTCGTTGCTTCTGCGATCAGATATTCGGGTGTGCCTGCGACGCTGCCACCGGGAATCGGAGAACGAGGGCCGCACGGCTGTTGCACCGCGCCGAAGGGCCAGTCATTGTGAAGTGATAGGAGTTCCACCTCGCATCTATTGTCCCACTGAAGGATTGTCCCACTGAAGGATTGCAGCATATCTGCGAAGGTGTTCGGTTCACTCGGCACAACGGAACACCGACATGCCACACGTCGCCACCCGATCGGCGACATCCGCGAGGACGAGCCGAACCGGTCGACGCCGTCGAGCATGGCGCGTGCAGTTCCGCCCGAGGCGAACAGCATCCGCAGCACGCGAATTCATCCACGGCGACAGATCCGGTCAGTGGAAGACAGCCCTACCCCGCACGGCTCCGAATCCCTTTCCCGCCCATCGCTCGGCCGCACACATTCGACAGCGAGAAAGGCCACCGTGGAACAAATTACTGTCAGAGGACTCGACGCCGACAAAGGCGCCAGGGACAACAGCGGTCAGCCTCTTCGCCCCCCGAAATTCGAAGCTCTGGCTTCAGCGCGAATACCGCGCCGCGCGACTCCTGTCGCTCGACGACCACCGATCTCGACACCCCCGCCGAACTGCGCACCCACAGCGGCGAATTCGCGTAGCCCCCTCGCCACGCGGACCGCGTGATATCCATCCCACAGAGAGGTCATGCCATGCCGGATCCCGCTTTCCCTCCCCGCACCGGTGTCCGCGCACCGGTCGGCGTGGACACTACGCGGGCGAGCATCGCACGTGTATACGACGCCAGCCTCGGTGGCAAAGACAACTTCGAGATCGACCGTTGCGTCCTCACGAAGCTCCTCGAGGTCGCTCCAGGACAGGGCGCGGTGTCCCGGATGAACCGTGACTGGCTGCACCGCGTCGTTCGGTATCTGGCAGGCGAGGTCGGAATCGACCAGTTCCTCGACATCGGCGCGGGGCTGCCGACCACCACCAATACCCACGAGGTCGCACAACAGCAGAATCCCGAGGCGCGGGTGACGTACGTCGACAACGATCCGGTCTGCGACATCCACGGCCGGGCGCTGCTCGAACGCGACGAGTACACCCGGTTCGTGATGGCCGACCTGACCGAGCCGAATACATTGCTGAACCACTTGGAGGTCACCCGGAACCTCGACCTCACCCGCCCACTCGCGCTGATTCTGTGCGGAATCCTGCACCACGTCGATGATGCCCTCGACCCGGCCGGCATCACGGGCCAATACATCGACGCGCTGCCGCCCGGCTCCTATGTCGCGATCACCCACTTCTGGGACCCCGCCGATGACTCCGACGCCCACGACCTGGCCATCGAGTTGCAGCGCCGCTTCCTCGACATGGGTCTCGGCTCCGGCTGGTATCGCACCCGCGAACAGATCGCCGCCGCCTTCGGCGACCTGGACCTGGTCGAACCCGGCCTGGTCGAACTGGACGACTGGTGGCCGACCGGCCCCAGGCTCCGGCCCAGGCTCACCGAGGAGCGGCTCATGCTCGGCGGTCTCGGCTACAAACCCGAACCACGTCACCGCCGCAGGGCCCTGCGTGGCCACCGTCGATAACTGCCGCGCGCGGCGACGGCGCCGTCCTCGGACCATCACCATGGTCCTGGCGACTGTCGCGGCAGTCGGCGCCCTACTCTGTTTCGCGCTGCTACCCGAGATCGCCGGCGCCCCACCGCCGTTCGATCCGGACGCCATAGCGGGCACTCAGGTCATCTGGGTGACCGCGCCGACCGGCGCCGACCACGGGACGCTGGAGCTATGGCAGCGAAACCGGATCCGGCACTGGGTGCGCACGTTCACGGCACCGGCATGGGTCGGTGCGGAAGGGATTTCGACACAAGCCGAGGAAGGCGCCGCCTTCACACCGGAGGGCACATTCACGGTGACCGAAGGCTTCGGCCGGTTGCCCGACGTCGGTGCGACGCTTCCCTACCTGTCGGTCGACCCGTCGAACACGTGGTGGTGGGTGTCGGATCCGGAAAGTCCGCTGTACAACCAGAAATTCCGGTGCACCGAGCCGGACTGCCCGTTCGACACCGGTCTCGCCGAGAACCTCGGAAGAACCGATCCGCAATACAACTACGCCCTGGTCATCGACTACAACCGCTTCCCTGCCGTGCCGAAGCGAGGCTCGGCCTTCTTCGTCCACGTCGCAGTCGGTCGAGCAACCGCGGGGTGCGTCGCAGTCACCGATGACGTAATGCGCACTCTGCTCGCTACGCTCCACCCCTCGAGGAAGCCGGTGATCGGTCTGTACGCCACCTGAATCGGGCCGCCCCGCGATCGACCGTGCTGACCATTGCCGAGTCGGCCCGATCAGCACCATTCGTCGATCACAGCCCTCCGGCCACCGTTGCCGATTCTCGGCCGACACCGAATTCGCGTACGCGACCGGCGCCGAATTCGATCAGGACAACCCGCTGGTCGCGTCCAGGTCGCCCACCTGGACCAGTGCCTTCCCGATCTTTCCTCCGGTGAACAGCGTCGAATACGCGTCGAGCGTGTTCTCCAATCCCGGCGTCACGTCGAACGCCATCTGTAGCTTGCCCTGCTCGTACCAGGGTCGCATCCGGCGGTTGAGATCCGGGCCGCGGTGATAGAAGTCGGGTGAGAAGAACCCGGTCATGGTTAGGCGCTTCATCAGGATTTGATCGAAGCGGGCGGGGCCTGGCAACGGCTCGTTCTGGTCGTAGTGGACCAGCAGCCCACAGACGGCGACCCTGCCGAACAGAGACATGTTCGCCAGCACGCTGTCGAGCACCGCGCCGCCGACGTTGTCGAAGTACACGTCGACACCCTCCGGGCAGGTCTCGCGCAGAGCCTGCTCGAGGTCGACCGCGTTCCGGTCGATGGCCGCGTCGAACCCGAGTTCCTCGGTCAGCCACGCGCTTTTCCGCGGCGATCCGGTGATACCGACCACGCGGCAGCCGTGCTGTTTCGCGATCTGCCCGGCGAGGGCTCCGGTTACTCCGGAGGCCGCCGAGACGACGAAGGTCTCACCGGGCCTGGCGGCGCCGTACTCCAGGACGCCCAGGTAGGCGGTCCATCCGTTGGCGCCGAAAACGCCGAGATGCTGGCGCAGATCATCCAGCCGACGACTGACTCGCTCGACGTAGACCTCGTCGGGACGGGAGATCGAGAAGTCGGCCCACTGACCATAGGCGCGAACCAGGTCACCGCTCTGAAAATCAGGGTGTCGCGAAGCGACTACCGAGCCGAGCACGGTGCTGATGATCGGGGAGCCGAGCGGTGTCGGCGGTGAGTAGGAGTCCTCCCGGGGACCCATCCACATGCGGGTACCGGCGTCGAGGGAGAAGTAGATATTGCGGATGAGGACATCGCCCTCGGCAAGATCCGGTGTCTGCATGGACACCAGTTCGACCGCGTCCGCGTACTTGTTTCCCACCGGTCGGTGCGTCAGCACCCACTGTCGATTCTGCTCACCCATGACACCCTCGAATCCGCTTTGCGGAAAAAGACGCTACCCCGTCTGCTCGGCACCCGCGCCGCGGCCGATCCGTCCAGTGGAAACGACAGCGACCGGATCGGACTGGCGCCTCGTGTAAGCGGGATCCGAGCCGCGAACACCGATGGGTGCGCGTCGGCGACGCGCACCCATCGGCACCGAGTCCGCGATCCGGGGCCCGATCAGCGCGGTGGACGGTCGGGATCCTCGACCCCGTCGATACCGATGCGCTGGGTGCGCACCGCGTCGGGAATGGTGCGGCTGTGCTCGGGCTCGTCGATACCGATGTGCTGGGTGCGCACCGTGTCCGGAATGGTGCGGTTGTCTGCTGCCTCGTCGACAGCGAAACGGACCCGCTCGACCGGCACCGATTCCCTGTCCACTCGCATCCGGTCCTCGTGCGGCGTCCGGTCGGCCCCGTGCTCCCCGGACGGTGCGATACCGGCCCGGTCGGCGATAGGCGCGCGCTCATTGCGCACGTGCTCGGGTGCGATAAGGACCGGGACGGTCTCGTCCTCGGACACCATGTGGTCGCGCATCCGCGCGGAGCCGATGGTCTCCTGTTCGGCGCCGAACTCGAGGCGCGCCTGCGAGCGCATCATGTCGGTATCCGGGTGCTGGTCGGCGGCCTGGTGCGGCTGCTGCTCGTCGGCATACCACCCGGGCCGATCCGGGTCGATCTTGTAGTGGTCGAACAGCTGTTGCTCGGCCTCCGGACTGATCAGCCCGTCGCGCTCCAGGTGCGGCGCGGATTTCACCGCCGCCTTCTCCACCTGCACCTGGAGCGCTCCCACGTCCCGACGGTGCCGTGCGCCTGCCAACGGGACCAGCGAATCCTCGCGCAACAGGCCGGTGGACACCGCGACCCAGGTGGGTGATCCCGAATCATTATCGATGTAGACCCGCTTGACCTTGCCGATCTTGTCGCCGTCGGGGTCGTAGACGGCGCTACCGATGAGCGTATCCAGCATTTCAGTCATGGTTCCTCCGCGGTTCGTTCGATGCGGTGCGCAGGCCGACAGCACACGGCATTCACCGCGTGCGCCGAGAGTGCTTCAGTCGCTTGTCGATTGATCGGTCACGTCGAGCCCGGCGGCGAGGCGTCGTGCCTTTCGGGCCTGCCGCACCGGGTCCTCGGCGAGGTCACACGTGAGGTAGCGGCTGATATCCAGCCACTGCGTGTCCTGGTCGATCTGACATTTTCGGTAGGAAACATCGAACATGAGGTGCTCCTGCCCAGTAGTGAATATCCCCGGCCGAGCAGGCCAGGCCGATCAGCTACACGGTGGCAACTACCCGGCAAGGAGGCGGTCAAACATGAATCGCCTCCACCTAGAGCGGCTGATCAGGGACAAGACCGCACTTCCTACAGCAGGGCGAGGCTGACGGAATCTCGATCGCGGCGACCAGCACACTTACAGCACCGCAACAGGTGGGCTATCCGCCCGCCTCCCCTGCTCCGCGATTCCGGGATGTCGCGCGATCCGCCGAGGCCTGCTCGTTGTCCGAGCTCTTGATCAGGGTCAGCCTCGCGGGTCGGCTGTCGAAACGGAATACCGAGCCACGATGGTCCACTTCGCCGTCGGTCGCCAGCGAGACCGGCGCGTGGGCTATCCGCACGTCGAGCCGGTCGAGACGCCGGTGCACGTAGGTGGGCGAGTGCCCCAACATGCCGGCGAAGGTCGCGCAGATCAGCCGCAACCGTGACAACGGGACATCGGCGCGCAGATAGCGGACGTCGAGGGTGCCGCCGTGCAGTTCGGTGCGCGACATCGGGATCTGGTCGGTGGGGTGGTAGGTGCCGTTCCCGACGAACAGCATCCAGAGTGCGGTGCGGGTGTCATCGATGGTGACGCGCATCGGTTGGGCACGGAACAACACGCGCACCATCGCAATCCCTGCCGCGGGCCATTTTCCGATGCGCCGCTCCCACCGTTCCCGGATCCGCACGAAATCGGGGTAACCACCGAGGCTGGCGGTGTTGACGAAGACACGCCGGTCCGCGTCGTCGATTCTCACCTCGGCCACATCGACGCGTGCGGCTTCGCCCGCCGCCAGCGCGGCGAGGGTGTGACCGACCTCGTCCACCCCGACGTCCCTGGCGAAATGATTCAACGTGCCACCCGCGAAGACCGCGAGCGGCAACCGATGGCGCACCGCGTATTCCGCGACGGTGGATACCGTTCCGTCGCCACCGACCACGGCGAGCGCGACAATGTCTCCGCGACGTAGTCTTTCGTCGACCCGCGCGTCGATATCGTCGACACCGTCGATGTCGAGTACCTCCACCGCGGGAAGCCGACTACGCAGCGGCGAGAGCGTGTCGGCGCCCTCGCCGGCTCCCGACTGCGGGTTACCGATCAGCAGCACTCCCGCGCCGCCCGGAATCGGGTCGATCCATTCCGTCGGTCCGAGCATGGCGGGTCGGTCGGCCCGCACCGCCCACCACCGGCGTGTGACGAGTGCGACCGCGCCACCGAGCACCGCGCCCGCGATCACGTCCGAGGGCCAGTGCACGCCGATGTGCACCCGCGAATAGCCGACCGAGACGGCGACCGGCGCTACCAACGCTCCCGCCGCGGGCGACTCCAGCGCCAGTCCTACGGCGAATGCGGCGGCCGAAGCCGAATGCCCCGACGGGAACGACGACGATACCGGCGGCGCGACCAGCCGGCGAACGAAGGGCACGGATTCGTCGGGTGGGCGGCGGCGCGGAAACAGCGGCTTGGCGATTCCATTGGCCACGCCGCTGGCGACACTCAGCGCGAGCAGGCCACGGACCGCGCCACGCCTGGTCGAGCGATCTCCCGCGGCGAACAACACCGCGCCGAGCGCGAGCCACAGGCGATTCTTGTCTGCCGCTGTGCTCAGCCCCTTGAGCAGCCGGTCGGCCGGAGTCGGGCGAACGCGCGCGCTGCGGCCGACCAACCAGCGATCGACCCCGCCGGCGACACCAGACAGTGGGCCGCTCTCCGATCCGCGAATCAGCCGACGCCGCATGGCCGCAGCCTACCGATCGACCGGACCCCCTGTCAGTCGCACGACACGGCCTCCACTCAGTGCGCGATGGCTTGCGCCGATGAAGGTCCGGCAGCAGAGTCGGTGCACCGCACGCCATTCAGTGCACGGCTGTACTCTGATCTCGAGCGCAGAGCAACGGTGAGCGGCAACTAGGAAGAGATGATCGATCGAGGCGAGACCCCCATTCAGCACACAGTCATGCACTGAATCTCCGCTTACGGTTGGAACGTGATGGAACATACGAACGAGCTGGCGCAGGAACTCGCGGCAGCGGCACGGCGGCACGGCTCCGCGATCGCGGGAATCGTCGGTTCGGCCGCACGCAAGACATCCTGGGAAATGCTCGACCTCATGGCCGAGGGACGCGAACTGGTAGGCGCGGCATTGCGTGCCAGGGCCGAGGAGCTGCGCCACCGCGACCGATCGCACTGAACCGAACCGATCAGATCGGCGGCCTCGGCGCCGCGGGCGCCGATCGATCCGCGACCTCGATGAGCGCCTGCGCCCACCCGTCCAGCCGATCGGAAGCATTCCGGAGATCCGCGACGATGGTGTCGAAATTATGCCGCAACAGCGTGTTTTCGGGGACCGCGAGAATCCGCCCCGCCGCGGCGACCACCTGTTCGTACTCGGCGACCCCGCCATCGAGTCTGCCGAGGATCGATCGCAGATTCTCTGTCAGCGCCACCGCCGCCGGCGAGTTCGACGGTCCCATCGCATCGAGCGCTTGTTCCATCGCACTGATGTCGGCGGCCAGAGCGTGCAGGGCAGCCGATCCCGAAGCCGCGGTGTCGAGCAGGTCGGCCAGCTCGTCCGCAGGCAATCGGTTCGAGCGGCCGATCTGCGTACCGAGCCCGTGCAACGCCTTCTCCGCGCGCACCAACCGCGCGATCGATGGTCGGGCGCGCGACCACAATGGTGGCTGTTTACGTGGGACGAATGCCTGCTGCGGCAGCGGGGTGTCACGCAGACGCAGATAGCGACGGATACTCAACGCCGCGCCGGTGACCAAAGCGACCGCGCCACCGCCGACCATGGCGACCGCCCACACGGGTGCCGAGATGACTACGAGCCCAACGGTTCCCGCGGTCGTGAGACCGGACACGGTGCCGAGCTGCACACTACGGCGGCGGGCCCGGCGACGACGACGCAACTCCCGCTCCCGCGGATCGGCCCACCGACGGACCGCGACCAGCGCGCTCTCGCCGACCTCTCGAATGTTGTCGGGCAGGCTGCCCGGCTGCGGTGCGAGAACCGCCTGCGCCCGGACGATCACCGACCGCCGGAGGCGGCGCGCTTCGGCCCGCTGGTCGCGAAATACACTGCCGCTCATACCTTATTCTCCCACCGGTAGCGCGAACCGGACCGGCGGGTGCCCGACCGGCCGACGGCCGGCCGATCGGGTACCCGCGTATTGCCGTTCAGTGAACCAACCGCCACCGACAGATCCTCGCCGAATGGTCGACCGCTGCCTACTGCTGCGCGGCGTGGCCCTTGTTCATCTGCGGCTGCGCCGGATCGGCCTGGTTCTGTGCCGGCTTGATCGCGGGTTGGGCGGCGCCACCGGAGGGCAATTGCTCACCACGCATCGAGGCGCGGATCTGCTCCAGCTTGCTGTGTCCGGCCATCTGGATGCTGGCTTGCTGGACCTCGAGCATCCGGCCCTGCACCGTGTTCTGGGCGAGTTCGGCGGCGCCGAGTGCCGTGGCGTAGCGGCGCTCGATCTTCTCGCGCACCGCGTCCAGACTGGGGGTGCTGCCCGGCGCAGACAGCGTCGAATCCATCTGCTGCAGTGACGCGGAGACCTGCTCCTGCATCTTCGCTTGTTCCAACTGGCTGAGCAGCTTGGTGCGTTCGGCCACCTTCTGCTGCAGCAACATCGCGTTCTGCTCGACGGCTTTCTTGGCCTGGGCAGCCGCTTGCAGCGACTGGTCGTGCAGGACCTTCAAATCCTCGACCGACTGCTCGGCGGTGACCAGCTGTGCGGCGAATGCCTCGGCGGCATTCGTGTACTGGATCGCCTTTTCGGTGTCGGCCGCCGCCGCGGCCTGGTCGGCCAACAGCACAGCCTGCCGTGCGTTGGCGTTGAGCTTCTCGACCTCGTCGAGCTGCCGGTTCAGCTTCATCTCGAGCTGCCGCTGGTTGCCGATCACCGACGCGGCCTGCTGTGAAAGGGCCTGATGCTGACGCTGGGCTTCCTCGATAGCCTGCTGAATCTGCACCTTCGGATCCGCATGCTCTTCGATCTTGGCGTCGAAGAGGGCCATCATGTACTTCCAGGCCTTGACGAACGGATTAGCCATCGATTGATCCCGCCTCCATCTGACATGCCGCGCTCGGGCGCGACTCCAGTGCGCGACCGTCACGCACTCGATATCTGCCTATCCTCCACCATCTGGCACCAGGGCCGGGAGAACCCGGCCCAACCGACGCCTAGGGAGAATCTATCCGCATTCGACGTCGATCCGCAGCCTTGCCGCGGCGGCCGTGCGCGGTTCTGCGTCACACGCCCTTCACCAGTACCAGGATGTCCGATTTCGGAGCGGGAATGACGATCCTGGTGTCCTGGGCCAGCGGCAGCGGTCGGGCGGCACCGGCCACCGACATGGTGGCGCTCGCGGGGGCGAGTGCGGGTTCGGCGGGCGTAGCTGTTTCCGCGGCCTGCTCCCGCTCGGCGGGAGCGGATCCGGCCGCCGCGGTGGTGGACGAGCGGGCGGGCAGACCATCGACGTCCGCCATGACCGTGCTCACGTCCGACAACACCCGCGACAGCGGCACGTCCAGCGCCGCGCAGATCGCGGCGAGCAGCTCACTCGAGGCTTCCTTACGACCGCGCTCGACTTCGGACAGGTACCCCAGGCTCACGCGCGCCGAGGTGGACACCTCGCGCAGGGTGCGGCTCTGGGCGAGACGCGCACGCCGCAGACTGTCCCCGATTGCCTCTCGCAGCAGCGTCATCTCGTTCTCCTTCGCTCCCGGTCGCCGGGCCGACGCAGTACGCCGTGTCCCCACGCATGCCGTTCTTTCTCGCACAACGTCGGGTGCGGGGCGATTGGTTCCCACCAGGGCAAATCAGTCGCTCCTCCGCACACCTTCCTCCGGGTCTCGCACACATCGCAGCAATTCGCGCACGGCGGTGTGTGTCGCGCCCACTCTGATCGTCCACCGGTCGCCGAAGAGTTTCAACCGCATCACTTCGGTGTGGCCTGGACCCGCGATGCCCAGAAAGACAGTGCCCACCGCATATCCGTTCTGCGAATCCGGCCCGGCGACGCCGGTCAGCGACACGCCCCAGTCCGCGCGACACCTCATGCGCGCGCCTACCGCCAGCTGCTCCGCGGTGCTGGCCGCGACCGGGCCTTCCGCCGCGAGCACCTCGGCACCGACGCCCGCGAGACTGTGTTTGAGGTCGGTGGCGTAGACCACCAACCCGCCCCGCAGCACGGCGCTGGCGCCGGGCACTCCGGCGATGGTCGCCGCGAGCAGGCCGGCGGTGAGCGATTCCGCGGTGGCCACGGTCTGCCGCGTAGCCACCAGCGCCCGCACCAGATCGGCGACGGGCACGTCCGCGGTGAGCGGATCGGTCATGCGCCGCGGGCCCGGCCTGGCCCACCCGCGAACCAGACCCTGGCAGCCTGGCCGACGTAATCCAACCCGGTCAGCACGGTCAGCGCGACCGCGAGGTACATCGACGCCATGCCGGCAGCGGCGAATCCGCCCGACAACGGCAACAGCAGCACCGCGATGGCCAGCGACTGCACGAGCGTCTTGAGCTTGCCACCGCGTCCGGCGGGAATCACGCCGCGCCGCACCACCGCGAGCCGCAGAAGAGTCACGCCGATTTCCCGGCCGCAGATGACGAGCGTGATCCACCAGGCCAGATCGCCGAGCACGGACAGCCCGATCACCGCCGAACCGATCAGCGCCTTGTCCGCGATGGGGTCGGCGAGCTTCCCGAAATCGGTGACCAAACCGTATTTGCGCGCCAGTTGCCCGTCGAATCGATCGGTGATCGCCGCGAGGCCGAACAGCGCGGCGGCGCAGATCCGCCAGCCGGTCTCGTGGCCGTCGCCGACGAACAGGGCGACGACGAACAGCGGCACGATCGCGATCCGCAGCATGGTGAGGATATTCGCGATGTTCATCAACGGCACCGTGGTCTCGGCCTGGGCGAACCCGGGTCGCATCGGACTCGGCACGCTCCACGGACGGTCCATTTCGTCTGGTTGCACGCTCATGCTCCCGCCTTGCCCACGATCAGCGGGTTCATGGCCGCCCCGTCATCCCGTAGCGCTGCCCGGCGCGATGCGGTGAGCGGAACGAGTGGATGTGCGGCACACGTTCAGACTATCGGTAGCCGGGCCGACTACTGTGCACCCCATGACCTCTCGGGGACCACTAGGTGGTTCGACCAGCGAAGCGCACCCGGTCGCGGCCCCTGCCGCGCAGACCTCGCTCCCGGTTGTCCGACGCGCGCGCACCTCCGACGTGCCCGAGATCAAGCTCCTGATCGACGTGTACGCGGGGCGAATCCTGCTGGAGAAGAACCTGGTCACCCTCTATGAGGCGGTGCAGGAGTTCTGGGTGGCCGAACTGGACGGCCGACTCGTCGGCTGCGGCGCGCTGCACGTGCTGTGGGCCGATCTCGGCGAGGTGCGCACGGTCGCGGTCCACCCCGACGTGAAGGGCACCGGTGTGGGCAACCTCATCGTGCGGCAGCTGGTCACAGTCGCGCGTGACCTGGCGCTGCAGCGGCTGTTCGTGCTGACCTTCGAAGTGGAGTTCTTCGGCAGGCACGGGTTCGTCGAGATCGACGGCACCCCTGTCACCGCCGAGGTCTACGCGGAAATGTGCCGGTCCTATGACACCGGTGTCGCCGAATTCCTCGATCTGAGCTTTGTGAAACCCAACACCCTCGGTAATACGAGAATGCTGCTCACGCTCTGAGCCCCCACCCACAGAAAGCGATCCACCGGTGCCGATCTTCGCCGTCCACTACGTCTATTCCGACCGCTTCGTCGCAGATCGCGACACCCATCGCCCCGCGCATCGCGCCTGGCTGTCCGACTTGGTCGAGTCCGGCGTCGTCTTGAGCAGCGGGCCGTACCCGGATGGTTCGGGCGCGCTGCTGATCTTCCAGTCGGACGACGCGTCGACCGTGCGAGACCTGCTCACGCAGGATCCATTCGTGCGGGAGAAGTTGGTCGACGATGTTCGCGCGATCGAATGGCTTCCCGTAGTGGGCACGTTCACATCCTGATCGGTAGTCGTCTACTTCGGGATCGCGGTGTCACACGCCCGCCCGTATCCGAACCTGCGGATTGGCCCGGAGGTCCGGGCAGCGCAGAAACGAGCGCGCGAAGGCGTCTGTCCAACCAAGGTGGCCCACCGCGGCGAGCATCGGGCGGGGTGGCACCGGCCCGATGCTCGCCGTGCGGCTATTCGTCGACCTTGCTGCGTACCGTTGCGCCGGTTCGGATCAGGCTCGCGACCGTCGCGACGACCAGGACACCGAGGATGACGCCCAGCGACATCGGCGTAGAGATCTCCGGGACAGCGACTTGCTGCCCGCCGTTGATGAACGGCAGTGTGTTCTCGTGCAGCGCGTGCAGCACCAGCTTCACGCCGATGAACGCGAGAATGGCCGCCAACCCGTAGGACAGGTAGACCAGCCGATCGAGCAACCCACCGATCAGGAAGTACAGCTGTCGCAAACCCATCAGCGCGAAGGCGTTCGCGGTGAACACGAGATACGGCTGCTCGGTGAGGCCGTAGATGGCCGGGATGGAGTCCAGCGCGAAGAGCAGGTCGGCGAATCCGATGGCCAGCAATGCCAGCAGCAGCGGCGTCACCGCGCGGCGTCCGTCGATCCTGGTGACCAGCTTGTCGCCGTCGTACTCGTCGGTGGTCGGCAGCATCCGCTTGGTCAACGCGACGACGCGACTGTCGCGTTTCTGCTCCTGCTCGACCTCGTGGCCGCTCTCCCGGATCAGTGTGACGGCGGTATAGACGAGAAACAGCCCGAACAGGTAGAACACCCAGCTGAACGCACTGATAGCCGCCGCTCCGACGGCGATGAACACGCCGCGCATCAGCAGGGCGATCACGATACCGATCAGCAATGCCTTCTGCTGATAGATCCGTGGCACCGCGAAGGTGGACATGATGATCAGGAAAACGAACAGGTTGTCCACCGACAGCGCCTTCTCGGTGACGAAACCCGCGTAGTACTCCCCCGCGAACGTCGATCCCCACCGCCAGGCCACGACACCGCCGAAGGCCAGTGCCAACGTGATGTAGACCGCGGACCAGAATCCGGATTCGCGGAACGTCGGCTCGTGCGGCGTACGCACGTGGGCAAAGAAGTCGAAGACGAACAAGCCGAGGATCACCGCGATGGTGATCACCCATTCGAGTGCGGTTACCTGCATGCTGTGCGCCGATCGGCAGCGAATCCCATGGCGTCCATAATGCCCGATTTGTCCATCGGATCGATAGCGGAGTGATAGCTAGCATAATTCCGCGTGCGGTCACCCGACGATCGGCGCGTCGATACCGACACCGATCCACCCGGATCACCACGCATCCGGCAGCAGCGGCCCGCCGCGAAGGCCGACAGGGCACCCGGCGACGCGCGACGCCAGCTCGTCGCTACCGTGGCCGAGACCGTACCCCACCCCATAGCGGAGGACGACCGGTCGATAACACCGACTGATGCACAGGCGTTCGCCGGTCATTCGCGGATCGACTCGGCCCACTCCACGACGGCCGCCTGATACTCGGCGGTATTTCGCGCGAGATTGACCTCGTGCCCGCTACCGGCCAACACGAAGGTGCGCAACCGCGCGGCCGGACCGAAAAACGGTGCCTCCGTGACATAAAGGGTCTCGGCGTTCGCGCATACCGTGTAGCCGGGGCCGCAGGACAAACGGTCCAGACTGCCGTTGACAACGAGGACCGGGGCCGTGACGAGGTTCGTCATGGGCGGGATGGTGGAGGTCAGACCATCGGGATACTCCGTCGGAGCGAAGACGTCCTTGGTCGACTCGTCCACCGCGATGACGTCGAGGTCGGCGTCATCGGGCGCATGGAAATCGTGGGCGCGAGTTCCGGGCCGCGTCACTAGATAGCCCGGATCGTATCCCTTCCCGGCGAATCGAGGGTCCTGGATGGCTTGCTGGTAGGTGGCCATCACGCCGAGGACCTCGGGAACGTTCAGGGCGTGGGAGAACCCGGTCAGCAAAAACGCCATCGACATCGTGATAGGTGCTCGCCTCCAACACGTCGATGCCAGAACTGAGCGAATGGCCACCGATGATGACCTTGGCGAATGGCTGGGCGCCTGCCAGTCCCCGGCGTAGGGCCTGGACGATCTCGTGCAGAGCCTGAGCGGAGCCGGTCGCCGTCACCAGCATGCTCGGCGGGCGGCTGCTGGCACCGATTCCGAGCCGATCGACCACCAATGTCGCATAGCCTGCGGCGTTCATGGCGCGGCGAAAGTTGTATGTCTGCGGCACGTAGGGAAAATCCCAGTACGTGTGGTTGTAGTTGGAGCCAGGAAGTAGCACCATGACCCGGTCGGTCGGACCTGCGACCGGAAGGCACAAAGTCGCGCCCATCACCCCGTTGGGTACCGGAAAGGAAACCGCCGCACAGTGATCCGGCAGCGACGCGTCGTCGGCATGGGACACGCCAGGTGTGAGGCACAGCAGTGTCGCGGTGACACACGCGACAATCGCCCGTACCGAAGTCCATGGGTGACGAGCCCGCTCTTGTTCAGCCATCAGTCATGCAGGCTATAGCGCGCGCCGCTCGACGTGCAATACCGACCGCCGTAACCATCTCCCGCGCAACGGATCTCGTAAACTAATCAACGTCAGTGCATTTCGGCCTGCCGACACACAAAACCGCTCGGGACCGTCACGGCGACCCGAGCCGCTGGAGCGATCTCGGGCAGTGGGATTCGGTATTTCGGAGCGCGGTCCGCCCGGACGTCGCGTCACCACCACTTCGACGCACCGCCGTTCGTCGGTGGAATTCGCCTGTCTCACAAAGCCTCGAACCGCGAGCGGAGGGTGGCGAAACCGTGAAACCTTCGTCCTACGATCTCCGATACCTCACACAACGATCAGCGGCTGTCGCATAGTAAAGCTGCAGGGGGAGCGCCCGGCTGCTGACACCGCTGTCGCATCGGGACGGCGCACGCCCCGGCCGAAGTCGGTGAGATGAGGAGCGTGGGGACATGGGTTCCAGCCATGGCATGGACGCGCGAGCCGTGCACTTCGTGGGAAGTTTTCCGGCCGAGAGCACGAGCATCGCCATGCGCGCGATGCTGGATCGTGCGGGACCGCGCCTGCGTACGTTGCCCACCGGCGAGACTCGTCGCTACGAGTTCTATATCCAGCCCATCCTCGCGGACTTGGTGTCGCAGGGCGTCTTGGAAGTGAAGAGACTTGGTGGCTGGCGATCGAGTAGAGACCGGACCATCCATCGCGTCCCCCGGGGCGCCGAGCTGACCGGCGCCATGATGGATCTCGGGTACCTGCGCGAGACCGAGGAGGCGCTGCCGATATTCGAACGCCTGCGACGCGAACGTGAGTTGCCTGATCTCGCACTCCAGATCGGCATGCCGACCGATTTCACACTGTCGTTCATCGCCATGGGTGTTTCCGGTGCACGAACCTACCGCAAGGCCTTCGCCGAGGCGACTGCGCACGAGATGACGGCCATCCGCGACGTGGCCGGAGACGATGTCGTGCTGCAGCTCGAAGCCACCGCGGAACTGATACTCATGGCCAAGACCCAGCCGTTTCATCGGCTCGTGGATGCAGCGTTCGGCTTGGGCAAGGGAATCGCCACGTTGGCTTCGTCAGCCCCGGCGGGAACGCGTGTCGGCGTGCATCTTTGCCTCGGCAGCCTGCGCAACAAAGCCCGGGCCACATTGCGTGATGCTCGGCCACTGGTGGATCTGGCCAATTCCATCGTCCGACAGTGGCCGCCGGGCCGCACCCTGGAATACCTACACGGCCCGTTCGCGGCGGGAGATATGCCGCCGTCGACGAACGCCGACTTCTACGCACCCCTCGAAGAACTGGCTTTGGGCGAGGGCACCGACTTCTACGCGGGGTTGGTGCACGACAGTCCGACCGAGGCACAGCAATTGCAGACGCTGCGTCTGCTCGAGGAGGCGCTCGGCCGGTCGGTCGATGGGGTCGCCAGCGCATGCGGTCTCGGCCGCCGTCCCCGTCCGGTGGCCGACGTACTCATGGCGCGAGCCGATGCGCTCGCTGCGGCAGTGTCATCGGACGAGTGAAACCGCGCTTCTGCGCAGCCGGGACGAACACCTCTGTCTCCGTTCCAGACTGCGCCCGGAACGAAGACAACCGCTCCCGCGAAGCACGCCGCCCAGCAAGTGCTGGATAGATGACCCGGAGCCGTGCCCGAACCTCAGCGTTCGGCTAATCCACTGCAGACCAGCATCTTTCGAATAATCGTGCCGAGCCATGACGTTGGACCACACCGGGTGGAGCCGATGCTGATGTCCGTTTCACCGCGAGGTCTCCGATCAGCCGGTAGCAGCGGTCATTCCGATCCGGATGGGGATGTATCAGGGAGTACCGTGTCGGGTATGGAGCGAGCACCCATAGGCGTCGACCCGGGCCGGCCGAATTCCGCTCGTGTGTACGACTATCTTCTGGGCGGCAAAGACAACTACGAAGTAGACCGCGCAGTAGCCCAACGGATGCTTTCCATTGCGCCGGACACCAGGACCTTGGCCTGGTTCAGTCGCCAGTTCCTGGTGAACGCGGTTCGGTTGGCCGCGAAAGCAGGCGTCCGGCAGTTCATCGATCTCGGTGCCGGAATCCCGACCTCGCCCAACGTGCACGAGGTGGCCCGCGAGTTCGATACTTCGGCCCGCGTGGTGTACGTCGACTATGACCCGGTCGTGTACGCGCACTGCGACGCGCTGCTGGCCCGTTGGCAGGGCGTGACCGCCATGTCGGCCGACGTTCGCCGTCCGGATGACGTGCTCGACCGACTCCGGACCGAGGCGCTGATCGACTTCGACGAACCGGTCGCGGTACTGCTCGTCGGCGTGCTGCACTTCGTGATGGACGACGAACACCCGGCCGAGCTGCTCGCCCGATTCCGCGACGCGATGGCGCCGGAGAGTTACCTCGCTTTTACGCACGGCTCCGACACCAGCGATCCGCAGCTCATCGAGCGGTCGTCGGCGGACACCGCCAGCACCTCGGCCCAGGTCGTCTATCGTTCACCGGCACAGATGACTTCGTTCTTGGACGGCTTCGAAATAATCGACCCCGGCGTGGTACCGGTACAGCAATGGCTCGGTGACGACCTGCCGGCGACCCGGATGGTGATCTGTGGTGGCGTCGGCCGCAAGAACTCCGGCCGGCACGACGACTGAGACTTCCCGCTTCGGTTTCGACCAGCCGCGGCGGATCAGTCCCGCGGCTCGGCCGCTTCCTCGCCCCCGCCACCGCGGATCGACCACAGCAGCCCTTCCAGCTCGTCAGGTTTCACCAGCACGTCCCGCGCCTTGGACCCTTCGCTCGGGCCCACGACGCCGCGAGTCTCCATCAGATCCATCAACCGCCCGGCCTTGGCGAAGCCGACCCGCAACTTGCGCTGCAGCATCGACGTCGACCCGAACTGCGAGGTGACGACAAGTTCCACCGCCTGAACGAAAACGTCGAGGTCGTCGCCGATATCAGGGTCGACGTCCTTCTTCTCGCCCGCCTTGGCGGCCGTCACACCCTCTTGGTAGTCGGGTTCGGCTTGATTCTTGGCGAAGTCGACGACACCGTGGATTTCCTCATCGCTGATGAACGCACCCTGCAGACGGGTCGGCTTGCCCGCGCCCATCGGCAGGAACAACCCGTCCCCCATGCCGATCAGCTTCTCGGCGCCGGGCTGGTCGAGGATGACCCGCGAATCGGTCAGCGACGAGGTGGCGAAGGCCAATCGGGACGGCACATTGGTCTTGATCAAACCGGTGACCACGTCCACCGACGGACGCTGAGTGGCCAGCACGAGGTGAATGCCCGCGGCACGGGCCTTCTGGGTGATCCGAACGATGGCGTCTTCCACGTCGCGCGGGGCGGTCATCATCAGATCGGCCAGCTCGTCGACTATGGCCAGGATGTACGGGTAAGGCCGATACACCCGCTCGCTGCCCAGCGGCGCGGTGATCGCACCCGACTTCACCTTCTTGTTGAAGTCGTCGATATGGCGCACCTTGTTCGCCTGCATGTCCTGATAGCGCTGCTCCATCTCTTCCACCAGCCAGGCCAACGCGGCCGCGGCTTTCTTCGGCTGGGTGATGATGGGCGTGATCAGGTGCGGGATACCCTCGTACGGGGTGAGTTCCACCATCTTCGGGTCGATCAGGATCATCCTGACCTCGTCCGGTGTCGCGCGGCCGAGCAGCGAGACCAGCATCGAGTTCACGAAACTCGACTTACCCGACCCGGTGGAGCCGGCAACCAGAAGATGCGGCATCTTGGCCAGGTTCGCCGCGACGAACTCGCCCTCGATGTTCTTGCCGAGACCGATCACCAGCGGATGATGGTCGTTGCGGGTGGACGGCGCCTTCAGCACGTCGGCGAGGCGGACCAGCTCACGGTCGGCGTTCGGCACCTCGATGCCGACCGCCGATTTGCCCGGGATCGGCGCGAGCAGCCGGACATTCTCCGTCGCGACCGCATAGGCGATGTTGCGGGCCAACGCGGTGATCTTCTCGACCTTCACGCCCGGCCCGAGTTCCACCTCGTAGCGCGTGACGGTCGGGCCTCGAACGAAGCCGGTCACCGCGGCGTCGATCTTGAACTGCACCAGCACCTCGGTGATCGCCTCGATCATCGATTCATTGGCCGCGCTGCGCTTCTTGGGCGGATCGCCGTCGGTCAACAGCGACAGCGGCGGCAGCGTGTAATCGCCCTCCACCACACGGTCGGTGACGAACTCGAGCTGTTTCGGCGGCGGAGTCTGATCCTGGACCGCCTTGGCCGGACGCTGCTTCTTGGGCTTGTCCGCGGGCTCCTCCACCGCGATGGGCTTGGCATCTCGCAGTGGCGGTTCCCCGAGCGTCTCGGTGACCGCGTCCGGATCGCCGAACTCGTCGGCAGGGTAGTTCTCGGCGGGCGTGCGGCCACGGCGCTTCGCGGCCGCGCGGTGCAAGGGGAAGCCGTCGGCGTCGTAGTTGGCCGGATCGTATTCCCCGTAGTCGCCGTCGTACTCGCCGTATTCGCCACCGCTCATGGCGCCGAGATACCGGCGCAGTTTGTCGGGGACCTCACGCACCGTCGTTCCGGTCACCAACAGCACACCGAAGGCGATGGCCAGCAAAAGAATCGGGATCGACAACCAGGCGGTGAGACCGTTGGTGAGCGGCCCGCCCATGACCAGACCAACGAAACCGGCTGCGTGGGAACGCCCGCGCGCATCGGCGGGCGCACCGGCCACGATGTGCCACAGACCGAGCATCGGCAGGCCGAGCAGCAGCCCACCGAGGACCAGCCGCGGCCGGATCTCCGGGCGAGGTTCGGTGCGCATCAATACGACCGCGATCCCGGACGCCACGAACGGCAGCACGGCCGAGGCCGACCCGGACACCGCCCGGATGACGTCTTCGACCCAGTGCCCGATCGGGCCGCCCGCCGACAGCCACACCGCCGCCGCGATCACGCTGCTGAGCGCGATCAGGGCGAGCGCGATGCCGTCGCGGCGATGTCCGTGTTCGATCTCTCCGGCCCGGCTCAATGTCCGAGTGGTGGCGCCGACGCCCCGGGCAAGCATCGTCCAGCCGCTGCCGATGCCGCGCCCGAGCACCGCCAGCGGAGCGGTGTTCGATGTCCGACGCACCGGGCGCCGCGCCGGCCTGGCGCGCGCACGCGGAGTGGCGGTCGCCCTGGGAGTGGCCGCGCGAGATCGTGTCGTGGTGGTCCTCCCCCGCGCCGATCCCGCCCGCGCCCGAGTCGTCGTGGTGCTGCGGGACTTACCTGCCATGGACCCAGGCTAGCCGCAAACGCCTCATCCGGACCATCCGCAACACTGGTATCGCCGGTTCCGCGATGCGCGAGCGCGAGCCGACCACGCATCGGAGCCAGCGATCAAACCGACCGGTCCAGACCGAGCACCTGGGCTACCGCCTCGGCATCGCCCGTGGTCGTCAGCCGGACCTCGTCCCGCCCGAACGCGTGAAGCAGCAACTCCGACGGCGTACCAGTGAGCGTCACCACCGCACCCGAGGCGGATCGCACCGTCACCTGCCTGCCGTCCGGGGTCGCGAGGACAACCGAGACCGGCGCCTTGCGATAGGACATCGAGGCCATCCTGCGGACCAACGACCACAACTTGTCCTGGTCCGCGGCGGTCAACTCGCGCGGCTGCCAGCCCGGCACGGCACGGCGCACATCCTCGTGGTGGACGAACATCTCCGCCAGATTGGCCAGCGCGTCCACCGGACGCAGCGGCGACCACCACGGCGGACCAGTGCGCACCTGCTCGAGCAGCGCCGGAAAAGACTTGGTCGCCGCTTTCTTCTGCACCCGGTCGAGATAGCCCGCGAACGGCGCGAGCATGATTCCCGGCGCGGCATCCGGCCGCCGCTCCCGAACCACCAAGTGTGCGGCAAGATCCCGCACCGTCCACGTGTCGCAGAGGGTCGGCGCTTCCGGCCCTGCGGCACGCATCGCTTCGACGAGCTCTCGCCGTTCCCGCTGCGCCATGCTCATGCCCTGAACATACCCACCGCGAGCCTTCTGTCGAGTGCAGCGTCCTGTCGAGTGGTACCTCGCCGCAGCGACGTCACCACATCCAGTGCCGCTACCACGAGACCCACAACGCGGATAGATCTACCGCGGCGCAAGACGCGCGCGGGGATCAGCGTCGTCGATCTGCGGCCGGCCCGAACGACAATCGGCGAGTAGTGCGTTGACCCGCACGATGATTCATGAAGGATGCACACGACGAAGGTCAGGAATCCTAAACGCGCGAGGCGGGTAGTCGACCGGCCCGCGGGATGCGAGCAGTGGTAGCGACATGCCCTCTCCCAGTGAAAAATCGGCTGTCCAGCCCCAGAATCTCCCGCTAGCGCAATGAGTGTCGGCTAGGTACCTTTGTCAGTCGGTCCATCGGGTCGTGGACCACATGACAGAAGGGCACATCCTCCGTGCAGAAATTTGCTACCTGTCTGGTCGTGCTGGCGGCGGCAGGCATCATCTCGAGCGTCCACTCACCTGCGGCATACGCCCGTACCAGCAACTACGGCGCTATCGCGTTGTCTACCTCCACCGGGTCGATCGGCTATTCCTACGACTACCCGGATTCCGCCGCCGCCCAGCGACGCGCCGTCAGTTCCTGTGGCGCAAGCGACTGCAGCTCGGTGGTCTGGTTCGCCAATGGCTGCGGCGCCGTGGCGTACTCCGCCGACACCGGCACGTGGAGCTGGGGGTACGCCGCATCGCGTCGCGCGGCGCAGAGCCGCGCCCTGTCCCACAACGATTCCGACGCCTACATCGTGCACTGGAATTGCACATCCAACCACGGCTGATGTCCGGGATTCGAGCCAGAGGAAACATCGTGAAACACCACACTTTCCGGACCGCCGTGGCCGTCGTTCTCACCGCTGCGGCCTGCTCGCTGACCGCCTGCGCCGCCGGCGAGGAGACGTCGTCACCGAGCGCCGGCGCGAACGCGAGCAACGCACCGGGCGAGCTACAGGGCGGCTCGGACAACGGCGACAAGGAGGCCGGCTCCGCGCCGACCACCCCGCCCTCGCCCGCATTGGCCAAACCCTCGGTGCAGCAGCTGAACGAGCGGTTGCAGAAGGCATTCGATCCGAACGTCCCGAACAAGGAGAAGATCAGCTGGATCCAGGCCGCCGAGCAGGATCCCTACCTGGTCGCCAACCTGGTCGAGGCGGCGAAGAAGCAGAACGTCAAGGTCGAGGTCATCAGTGTGGGTGATCCGAAGGACGGAAGGCTGAAGGCCGACGCCAAAGTCACCATCGACGGCACCCCGGTCGACAGCGCGTTCATCCAGTTCGTCTCCGAGGGCGGCGAATGGAAAGTCGACCACACCTTCGCCTGCAACATCGTCAAGAGCGCGAAGATCGAGTCCGCCGCCTGCCAGGAGTGACCGCACCGGACCGACAAGCGCCGGACGGCCAGGCCGTCCGGCGCTTTCGTCTTTTCAGGACTCAGACGCCGATCACGGTCGGCACGATCATCGGGCGGCGGCGATAGGTCTCGGCCACCCAACGACCGACCACCCGGCGCACACCCTGTGCGATCCGATGGGTGTCGGTGATGCCTTCACCCGCCAGGCGCAGCAGCTCTAGTTCCACGATCTCGGCGACCTCGGTGAGCGCGGTGGGATCGTCGGAGAAGCCGCGCCCGCTGATCTCCGGGGTACTGACCGCTTTCCCGGTGGTCTCGTCGATCGCGACGGTGATCGCGATGAAGCCGCCCTCGCCGAGCACGAGCCGGTCCGACAGCGTCGATTCGCCGACGTCGCCCACGGACAGCCCATCGACGTAGACGTGCCCGACCGGCACCCGGCCGACGATCGAGGCGATGCCGTCGACCAGGTCGACCACCACCCCGTCCTCGGCCAGCATCACCCGATCCTCGGGTACGCCGGTGGCCACCGCCAGGGCCGCGTTCGCGCGCAGATGCCGCCATTCACCGTGCACCGGCATCGCATTGGTCGGTCGAACCGCGTTGTACAGGTACAGCAATTCACCCGCGGACGCGTGCCCGGAGACATGCACCTTGGCGTTCTGCTGGGTGACCACCGTGGCTCCCAACCTGGCCAAGCCATTGACCACCGCGAAGACCGAATTCTCGTTACCTGGGATGAGCGAGGAGGCCAGCACCACCAGATCGTCGGCGCGGATGTTGATCTGGCGATGGTCACCGCGCGCCATCCGCGACAGCGCCGACAGCGGCTCGCCCTGCGAGCCGGTCGAGATCAGCACCAGACGGTCGCCGGGGAGCGTCGCGGCGACATCGAGATCGACCACCACGCCGTCCGGTACGGTCAGATACCCCAACTCCTGCGCGATCAGCATATTGCGGACCATCGAACGGCCGACGAAACACACCCGCCGCCCGTGTTTCTGGGCCACGTCGACCACCTGCTGGATGCGGTGCACATGGCTGGCGAACGAGGCGACGATCACCCGGTGCGGCGCCTTGCCGATGACCGTGTCGAGGACACCGCCGATCTCACGTTCCGGCGTGACGAAGCCGGGCACCTCCGCATTGGTGGAGTCCACCAGGAACAGGTCGACGCCCTCGTCGCCGATTCGGGAGAATCCGGCCAGGTCGGTGAGGCGTCCGTCCAACGGAAGCTGGTCCAGCTTGATGTCGCCGGTGTGCAGGACGACACCGGCGGGTGTCCGGATCGCGACGGCGAGCGCATCGGGAATGGAGTGGTTGACCGCGAAGTACTCGCACCCGAACGGGCCGTTCGTCGTGTGCTGCCCCTCGGTCACCTCGACCAACTTCGGCTGCAGGCGGTGCTCCCGACATTTCGCGGCGACCAGTGCCAGGGTGAACTTCGAACCGATCACCGGGATGTCGGGGCGCAACCGCAGCAGGAACGGCACCGCGCCGATGTGGTCCTCGTGGCCATGGGTGAGCACGACGGCGACCACGTCGTTCATCCGGTCCTCGATGGGCCGGAAGTCGGGCAGGATCAGGTCGACGCCAGGCTGTTGGTCTTCCGGGAACAGCACACCGCAGTCGACGATGAGCAGTTTGCCGCCATACTCGAAAACGGTCATGTTGCGACCGATTTCACCGATGCCGCCGAGCGCGAACACGCGCAGTCCGTTCTTGGCCAACGCGGGCGGCGCGCCCAGGCGATCGTGCGCGGGGAGCGACGGCGGCGCAAGCGCTTCGGCGCGGCCGCGGCCGGATTGCGGACGCCCGCGGCCCGGTCGCCGAGTCGGACCGCTCTGCGGCGCGGACTCCTGCGATGCCGACCGCTTCGACTGCGTGGCTTTCTTCGCCTTCTTCTCCGTAGCCCGCTTCTCCGGGGGTCGGACGGTGGCTTCGGTTGGTACGCCGAGTTCGGCTTCGGGTGCCTGGGGCGGCTCGGCGGGCGGCGGCGAGCCAGCTGGAGCCGACGGTGCGGGCGCTCCCGCTGCTCGGGTAGCGCTACGGCGGGGGCGGCGGGCTACCGGATCACTCACGGGAGCACCCCGATGCCGCGCAGTTCGGTACCTAGTACCGCCAATTGCTCGGCGTTGGGCATCAGTTGCGGCAGTCGCGGCTCCCCGACTTCGACGCCGAGCAGCCGCAGCCCTCCCTTGCTCAGCGCGACACCGCCCAGCCGGGCCATCGCGGCGTGCAGCGGCAGCAGCGAGGTGTTGATCTCCCGGGCGCGCACCACCTCACCGGCGGTGTAGGCCTCCAGCAGCGCGCGCAGCCGCTCGGGTACGAGATGACCGATCACGCTGATGAACCCGACGGCGCCCACCGACAACCAGGGCAAGTTGAGGGGGTCGTCACCGGAATAGAAGGACAGGCCGGTGCTCGCGATGAGTTCGGCGCCCATGTTCAGATCGCCCTTGGCGTCCTTCACCGCGACGATGCGGGGGTGCTCGGCGAGAGTGCGGATGGTGTCACCGGCGATCGGGACCACCGAACGTCCCGGAATGTCGTACAGCGTCACCGGCAGGTCGGTGGCGTCGGCGACGGCGGTGAAGTGCGCGATCAAGCCTTCCTGGGTCGGCCGGGAGTAGTACGGCGTCACCACCAGCAAACCGTGCGCGCCCGCCCGCTGCGCATTGCGCGCGAGCTCGATCGAGTGCGCGGTGTCGTAGGTACCCGCACCCGCGATCACGGTGGCGCGGTCACCGACCGCGTCGACGACGGCGCGCAGCAGGTCGGCCTTCTCGGACTCGGTGGTGGTCGGTGACTCGCCGGTGGTTCCGGAGATCGCGAGCAGGTCTACCCCACGGTCGACCAGGCGGGCCGCGAGCGCGACCCCGGCATCGACGTCGAGCTTGCCATCGGCGCTGAAGGGAGTCACCATCGCGACACCTACTGTGCCGGACGCACGCAGCTCCGTTGGCGTCGATTCACCGTTGTTCATGGTCAGAAAGGCTACCCGGTCCGGTACACGCCTTCGACACCCTCGTCGGCAATCGGGCTGCCCGGTCGAGTGATTCGACACCGCCTGCCGCGGCATGATGTCACTCGATTCCTTGCGTGACATCAGATATGACATCAAACTGATGTCATGAATTTGAACCAATATACCGCTCAACTGCGCGAGAACCTGATCGCGGCCGCGGCCCTCGGGGATGAAAAGACCCAGGCCACGGCGGCAGCCCTGGCCGCGGCGACGGAAAACTCGGCCCGACTGGTGTTGCTCGCCGCACTGTCCGACCTGGCCACCGAGGTCAGCACGGTACTCGGCGACCGCACCGTGCACGTATCGGTCGATGGCACGGATGCCTCGGTCGATGTGCGCAAAAGCACGGCTACCGACGAGCCGCCGACGTTCGAGGAGATGACCGGCGACATCAGTCGTGTGACACTGCGACTGGTCGAGCAGATGAAGGCGCGCGCGGAAGAGGCAGCCGCCCAGAGCGGTCAGTCGCTGAACTCGTGGCTGTCCAGCGCCGTGCACGGCGCACTGCGCGACCAGATGCGCGGATACGGGCCGAAGCGCGACGCCTGAAACCGGCTACCCGCGCCCGAACCCGATCCGATATCCGAGAGTCCGAGAAGAGCGCGGCGCTACAGCAGAGGCGCGAGGTTGCCCCCCGCACCGATCACCACGTCGTCGAGCGCGAGCCAGTCGGCCATCTCGCGCAGTGCGCGTGCGAGCGCGGCCGCCGTGGCAGGCGTGTCGTATCCGGGCTCGGCAAAGGCGGCGGGCACCGAAAGGCGACCGGTCGCGCGGTCCGCGCGCAGGTCGACGCGGCCGACGAGTTCGCCGTCGAGCAGGAAAGGAAAGACGTAGTAACCGTGCACTCGTTTGTGCTGCGGGGTGTAGATCTCGATGCGGTAGTGGAAGTCGAAGATCCGTTCGGTGCGGGCACGGAAGAAGATCAGCGGGTCGAACGGGCACAGTAGTGCGGCGCCCTCGACGCGACGCGGCGCGGGCGCGCCGGCCCGCAGATAGGCGGGTTTGTCCCAGCCCTCGACCGCCACCGGGATCAGTTCGCCCGCGTCCACCAAGTCTGCGATAGCCGGCTCGGTCTGAGTCCGGTGCAGGCGGTAGTAATCGCGCAGGTCGGCCTCGGTGCCGATACCGTGTGCGGCGGCCGCGCGGCGTACCAACTCACGGACCGCGTCCTGCTCGGACATCGTGCGCGCCAGCACATCGGGCGGGATCACCCGCTCCGCGAGATCGTAGTGCCTGGTGAACCCGACGCGAGTGGCCACCGACAGCGCTCCGGCGGCGAACAGCTGCTCGCAGATCATCTTGGTGTCGCTGAGATTCCACCAGGACCCCTTGGGGCGCGGCTTGTCCAGTTCGAGGTGCCGCTCGACCTCACCGGCGGTGGCCGCCCCGACCTCGGTGATCACCTCGAGAATGTCCTTTCCCAGCGTGGGATTGCGCTCCACCACGGTGCGCATCCCGGACCAGCGCCCGTGCTCGTACCGCGCCATCCGCCAGCGCATCAGCGGCCAGTCCTCGACCGGTATGAGCGCAGCCTCATGCGCCCAATACTCGACAAGCGCGCGCGGTCGCCGCACGCCGTTGCTCCACGCGGCCTGGTCGAGCAGGGCTCGGTCATAGGCCCCGATCCGGCTGAACACCGGCGCGTAATGCGCGCGCACCACCGCCGACACCGAATCCAGTTGCAGCAGTTGGGTTCTGTCCAGCACGCCGAGCACCGATCGACGGGTAGTTCGCACGGGTCTGGGTGCGCCGAAACCCTGTGCCGCCAACGCCGTTCGTCGCGCCACCGCCGAACTCATCTTCCGCATGGCAGGAACCCTGCCATGCCGGACCGACAGGTTTTCCCGATAGTGGGCGCACTGTCTGCCGGACCGCGTACGCGGCTCGCCGCGATGCGTCGCGCGCACACTCGCCGAGGCCGGCACGCCCAGGTAGCGACAAACTAGTCGGAGACGGTCACCGCGCCCGTCACGTCGATCTCGGTGCGGCGGTCCCGATCCGATGCCGTCGCCAAGACCGTGGCGAGAATGCGCCGACCCGCCGGAAGGACGCGGACCGTGACCGACCCCTCGTTCGCGGCGTCCAATTCGCGGGTGGCCGCTTCGATCACCTGCTGACGCACCCCGTGCGGGACACCCGCGAACCCACCGTCGTCGAGCAGGACCACCTCCACACCGCGTGCCCGTGCCCCGCGGGCCGCGCTGTTGAGCTGATCGGTGACCAGCTGCGGTGCCCGGAGCCCGTCGCGCAGCTCGGCTTCCAGCAGTCTGCACTGCTCGCGATCGGCCGCGGTGAGTTCGTCGCCGTCGGCGATGCGCTCCAGGATCGGACGCGCCACCGCGTCCAGCCGGGCCAGTTGCCGGTTGCGCTCAGCGTTCTCCGCCGCGATACCGGCCTCCGCGGCAGCGCGCATCGTCGCCTCCTCGCGCAGCAGGCGCAGCGAGCGCTGGGTCGGGCGCATGATCGCCGCGAACAGCGATACCCCCGCGACCGTGGCGACCGGAACGATCGAGCCGACCACCACACCGAACCGCAACCCCGCCACCGCTTCGACCACCGCGATGACCACGCCGATGCCGGCGACGCCGAGCCAAGCCGCACCCAACCGTCCGCGCAGTACGAGCACGGCGAGCACATACGAGGAGGCAAACGCCGTCCACACCTGCTTCGACCAGCCGTGCTCCACGTCGAAGGAGGTCAGGATCGTCGCCAGCGGTCCGGCGGCGGCCACGAATACGGTCGCGGTCCCCGGCAGCGGATCCCCCGGCACCACCAGCACCACGACCCCGGCCACCGCGACCAGCATCAGCGCGGCGATGGCCGCGACCAGCGGCGATTCCGGGAAGTTCCGGACCATGTACAGCACGATGGTCACCTCGAGGATGACGAGGAAGAGCCACGCCGCCCGGTTTCGCAGACCGAGCAGATCGCGCAGTCCGAATTCGGCGTCCTGGTCAGCCATTGCCGCCCCACACCAGCGTCACGATCGTGCCCTCGTCCGGCTGTGATTCGACGAATCCGGCGCCACCTGCGAGCCGGCGCATCCGTCCGAGAATGCTCACCGAGATGCCGAGCCGATCGGCGGGCACCGCGCTCAGGTCGAAACCCGCACCGTCGTCACGGAACACGATGCGGATGCCACCCGCGCTGATCGTCACGGTGACGGTACGCCGCACCTCCCGGCCCGCGACGGTGGCGTGACGCAGGCTGTTGCGCGCGGCTTCGGCCATGGCCGCTGCGATGGTGCTCGCGGCGTCCACCGGCAGGTGCAGATCATCGAATCCGGCCCAACGGCGCGCGGTGAATCGGATGCCGAGATTCACCTCGTGCACGGCCGAGCGCAGGAACCCGATCGCGGATTGCGCGTCCAACCGGTCGGGTTCGATCTCCCCGCCTCGGCATTCGTCGAGTTGTTCCACCGTCCGCTCGGCCTGTCTGCGCAGTACCGGCGATTCGGTGCCGGCGCGCGAGGCGTCCAGCAGGGTCGACAGCACCGCGTCGTGAATCAGCGCCGCGAAGCGCGCGCGTTCCCGATCCCTGGCCGCCGCGCCAGCGACCGCCGCGGCCCGGCTGCTCTCGATCGCCGACTCCCGGTCGACTCGGTCGGCCGCCGCCCTGGCATAGACGACGCACCACAGAAACAGCGCGCAGAGGCCCGCCGCCCTGGCGAAGTCGCCGAGCAGCGACAGCACGGTGGTCTCCCGCACTACGACCAGGTTCGCGAACGCACCGAGCGCGGCGCCGATCACCAGGTAGGTAACCGCCACCGGCGGACGCCACGCGAGGACGGCCGCGAGAACACCCAGCGCCAGTACTCGGTAGAGCCACACCGAGGCTCCCTCGGCGTCCGGATCCGGGTACGCGAGGGGGACCACCGCCATCGCCGCGACGAAGCTCACGGCGGCCGCACCAGCGACGCACTGGATCGCGCGGCGGCTCGTCACCACGGAAACGACCGCGAGCACCGGGAACAACCCGAAGGCCAGCACCACCTCGAGCACCGTCCAGCCCAGCGGTACGAAGCGGCTCTGGGCGACGATCTCGGGCAGCTCGACGATCGCGGCGATCACCCCGGCGATCCCGATGGCCAAGCCGAGCCTGCGCAGAATACGGTCAGCGGCTCCCTCGGACGCCTTTTCGGCGGACATCGCGACAACCCGCCGGCGCCACCGTCGCAGCCGGGATCGATCGAGAAGGAAGCGGGCGGGCGGCGCGGAGTCCAGCATGCTGGACACGATCATCCGGGTCGATGCCGCTCGGGAACCGGAAGCCATCCGTCTTCCACCGCCCGCTTGTACAAGTCGGTCTTGGTCGGCGCCGGACGTCCGGCGTCGGCGTACTTCTGTCGGATCCGGCCGAGATAATCGTTGACCGTCTGCTCGGACAGACCCGTCAACCGCGCGACCCTGGAGGCCTTCTCACCGGACGCGTACAGCGTGAGCACCTCTTCCTGGCGTGGGCTCAGCCCCACGTCACGCAACTGCGGGTCGCCGTCGATGGCGGCGGCCCAGTCGGTGGTGACCACCTGTTCACCAGAGGCCGCCCGGCGTACCGCGCCGACCACGGTAGGCACGTCCTCGGACTTGCGCACCACGCCGAGCACACCGGCTCGCGCCGCGGAGCGCACCAGAAATGCGTTGTCCGCCCCGGTGAAGACCAGCACCTCGATACCGTGTTCGCGGAGGGCGCGCACGTTGTCCTCGGGGGTCGACCCGTCGGCCAACCGTAGATCGAGCACGACCAGATCCAGGTTCGTCGCACCATCGACGGCGGCCAGCAATTCCGCGACGGTGCCCGCGGCCAGCACCAGATCGAGATCGGCTTCCGGCGCCAGCATCGCGGCCAGACCGATGGCGACGGATTCGTGGTCTTCGACCAATCCGACCCGGCGCGGCGCGGTCTCGCTCCCTTCGGCCCACGTCACCTGAATCTCCAATCCCGAGCAACTCGTCCGCGTCCCGACCGGAACAACGGCCATGCCAGTATGCCGGGCTGCCACCCGGAATCGTCAGACACCAGAAATCGGGGGGCGCGCTGGAGCGGCGTACCGGCGCTGCGTGACGTACGTGCTCCCAGTTTCCGCGGCTACTGTGCTCGAATGAGGACCCGCGGATAACGCCGGGCCCGAACAGCAGCGCGACCCAATGGCTAATCGCACTTACCGTGGTGGCTTGCTGATTCAAGCGTGTGCGCCGTAGGCGCTCGGGTCGCTGGGTGGGGTGGTGGCGCGGCTAGCAAGAGCGCACGGCGTAGGTCAGGTGCGTCACCCGCGACGACGGCTCCGAACGGACCGGCTCCAGCGCGATCCTGGACGCGTCCACGCCGTCGAACAGGCGGGTGCCGGCGCCGAACAGCACGGGCGAGAGCGCGATCGAGAACTCGTCGACCAGGCCGGCGTTGAGGTACTGCAGGATCGTCGCGCTGCCGCCTGCGATGCGGACGTCCCGTTCGCCGGCGGCCTCGCGGGCCTGGTCGAGGGCGTGCTCGATGCCGTCGTTGACGAAGTGGAACGTGGTGCCGCCGGGCCGCTCCCACGGGTCACGCTCGGTGTGCGTCACGACGAAGACCGGGGTGTGGAAGGGCGCCTCCTCCGGCCATGACCGCTCGCCGAGATCGAACATGCGCTTGCCCATGACGCTCGCGCCGGTGCGCTCGAACGTCTCGCGCGCGACGTCGTTCTCGCGACCCTCCTCGCCGCCCTCGCCCAGCTTCAGGTTCTCCCGGAAGAAGCGCAGCGGGAAGGCCCACGCCTGCAGTTTCATCCACTGCGCCATCCAGTGCTGCAGCCTCGGATCCTGCTCCCGCTGCTCGGGCGTGGCGAGAATGCCTTCCATCGACTCAGGCGCGCTGAAGCCGTCCAGCGACATCGACACGCTGAAGAACACCTTCCCGGTCATTGGCGGTCCTCCTTCTGCTGGGCGATCTCGGTGACATAAGCCGCCAGGTTGCTCAAGGTCTGCTGACCACCCTCGATCGCGTGGTACGTCTCGACCGCCTCGTCGCGCAGTCGTTTGGTGGGGAACACCGTGCGCATCACGATCCGGGTCGCCGCGCCCTCCGGCGCGAAGGTCAGGATCGACTCGAAAGCGTTCGGGTCGTCGCGGAACTCACCGTGCAGCAGCATGATTCGCTCCGGCGGGACGATCTCGGTCCAGCGGATCCACTCCTGGTAGTCCGTCCCGTCCGGCCCATGCAGCACGAAGTCCCACGCCCCGCCGACACGGAACTCGAAGGACCGCGTGGTGGTGGTGAACCCCTCCGGACCCCACCACCGCGACAGGTGCCGGACCTCGGTGAACGCCTCGAACACCAGCTCCCGTGAGGCGTTGACGACGCGGGAGATCACGATCTCCCGGTCGGCGGTCGCCGACTCCGTCCGAGTTGCTTGCCTTGCCCTTGCCATTGGTCATTTCTCCTGTCGGGTCCGCTCGAGGTTTTGCACGTAGGTGTCCAGCCGGTCGAAACTCGCGTTCCAGAACCGCTCGAATCCGCCGACCCACTCGTGGATCGGCCGTAGCCCGCGGGCGTCCAGGCCATAGAGGCGTTGCTTGCCCGCCCCGCGGACTCGCACCAGCCCCACCTCCCGGAGCACCCGCAGGTGCTTGGACGCCTGCGGCTGGCTCATTCCCAGCGTTTGGGCCAGGTCGGTCACCGGCCGCTCACCCGCCCGCAGCAGCGCCAGGATGTCCCGGCGCTGCGGCTCGGCGATCGCGTTGAACGCGTCCGACGTCGTCGCTGCTCGTGCCATGGCAGCCATCATATTCCTATATCGGAATGCGTCAAGGCGGTCGGGAATCGGGCCGGACTTCCCAGATGAGAACCGGGCACGAGCGAACCGGTGCTCACCCTCCGGTTACCGCACCCACAGGGTGTCGACCTCGGGCAAATCGACCACCGCGGTATCAACCGGGTCCTGCACGGTCCACCGCACCACCCCCTAGCCGGCCGCGACTTCCTCCACCGCGCGGCCCGAGTCCAGCACCACATCGGCCAGGTGTTCCCGCAGCCCGGTCTCGCCAGGCCGAGGTGCGGGCGCATTCCTCGACGCCCCCGGCGGTGGTCTCCCCGAGGAGTCGACTTCGCCCTGCTACCTCTCGGTCCACCCCTCCATCAGCTGCGCGGCGACTGTCGCGCCGAGTTCCCAGCACGCCTCGAGGTCGCCCTTGGTCGGCTTGGCAGACACCACCACGTACTCAGCGGCCTTCACCCACCCCAGCCCGGTCGTGATGGAGCTGACGCCCTTCTCCGCACCTTCGGTGCCTTCGTTGCCGTGGACGTAGAGACCGAACGGCCGCCCGCGCGTCGAATCGAGGCAGGGGTAGTAAATGACATCGAATGCGTGCTTGAGGGCGCCACTCATGTACCCGAGGTTGGCCGGGGTGCCGAGAAGGTATCCGTCGGCCTCCAGCACGTCCGTCGGCGACACGGCCAGCGCAGCCCGGCGCACGACCTCCACGCCCTTGATCTCGGGGTCGGTCGCCCCGGACACCACGGCCTCGAACATCGCCTGCAGGAACGGCGACGGCGTGTGATGGATGATCAGCAGGCGGGCCACCGTGCGATGGTATCGGCCGGCCCGCCCCGCGGCGGTCAGGTGACGTCGCGCTCGTTCCGTTCCAACGCGACCGCGCGGCGCATGGTCTCGCGGGCCCTGGTGCGGTCGCCCGCGTAGTCGTAGGCGCGCGCGAGCCGGTAGGACACCCGCCAGTTGTCCGGGTCGGCTTCCCATTCGGCCTTGATCGTCGCGAACAACGTATCGGCGGCCTCGCGCTCGATTCGGCCGGACGGCTTGCGGGGCAGCTCCGAGGTGTCCAGCTCGAGACCCTCCTCGTGAATGAGCCGGGCCAGATGCTGATGTGCGAGGGCCGCGCGGACGGTCGCCGCGACGATCCAGATACCGAGCAACGGCAGGATCAGCACGCCGACGCCGATGATGATCGCCGCCACGCCACCGGAACCGATCAGACTGAACGCGATCCGACCGAGCAGCAGGAAATAGAAGCCGAGCACCAGCACGAGGGCCGCGATGAGCGCGACGACTTTGACGACATCCTTGCTCTGTCCGCTCGAGGCCGATTCCGGACTGTTCACAGATCGAGGAACGGGTCGAGTCCGACGGTGAGTCCCGGACGGTTCGCGATCTCGCGCACGCCGAGCAACACACCGGGAGCGAAAGACGAACGGTCGATCGAATCGTGCCGGATGGTGAGAGTTTCCCCCTGCGTGCCGAACAGCACCTCCTGGTGCGCGACCAGACCGGCCAGCCGCACCGAGTGCACCCGGACCCCGTCCACGTCGGCGCCGCGGGCGCCGTCCAGTTCGGTCGTCGTCGCGTCCGGGCTGCGGCCGACACCCGCCTTGTCCCGGGCGGCGGCGATCAGGCCCGCGGTGCGGTAGGCGGTGCCGGACGGCGCGTCCGCCTTGTTCGGGTGGTGCAACTCGATGACCTCGACCGAATCGAAGAACCGAGCGGCCTGCTCCGCGAACCGCATGGACAGCACGGCGCCGATGGCGAAGTTTGGTGCGATCAGCACGCCGGTGTCCAGGCGGTCGGCCAGCCAGCCGCGCACCTGCGCCAGCCGGGCCGCGTCGAACCCGGTGGTGCCGACCACCGCGTGAATGCCGTTGTCCACCAGAAACTTCAGATTGCCCATCACCACATCGGGGTGGGTGAAGTCGACGACCACCTGGGCGTTCGCCTCGGTGAACAGGGTGAGTGGATCATCCTTGTCGACGGCGGCGACCAGCGTCAGATCGGCAGCGGCGTCCACCGCCGCGCAGATCGCCTGTCCGACTTTGCCACGCGCTCCGAGCACTCCGACCTGAATGGCCACCGCACCTCCTCGTTCCACTTCGACCGGTGTCAGCCTATCGAGCGCGCCGCCTCGGCGGTTGGCTGACCTGCGCAGTGGGACGTATCCCGACAATTCGTGGCCCGCGCCCGCGGCTCGGCGAGCCCCGCGAACAACTCGGCGGGCCTGCCATGTTCGCCGCCCTCCGCTGCAGTACACGCATGACGTCGGCGTACCGCTCGGCGGTGATCCCCTCGACCATCCGTTGCCGCCGTCGCTCGATCCGGACGAAGCCTGATCGTGTGCCATGTCCTGCCCGGTCAGCGACAGCATGCCCGCGTGATCGGCCGCCGATCCGCGATACACCATCTGGGACAGTTTTCGACGCCCCCTGTGGAGTCGTCGACCCAGAACGCGGCCCTGGAACACGACATGCCGCGCGACGCTCACTCGAAGACGATCACCTGTCGCAGGGCGTGGCCCGCGGCGAGTTCGTCCATCGCGCGGTTGACCTCGTCGAGACCGATGTGGGCCGAAACGAGCCGCTCGACCGGAAGGCGGCCCGCGCGCCACATTCGGACGTATTCGGGGATATCGCGCGCGGGGACGGCGGAGCCGAGGTAGCTGCCGACGATCGACCGCCCCTGGGCGACCAGGGCCAGCGGAGAGATGCTCGCGCGAGCGTCCGGCGCCGGGAGGCCCACGGTGACCGTGATACCGCCGGGCGCGGTCGCCGCCACGGCGGTGTCGAAGGCGCGGATGTTTCCCGCCGCCTCCACCACCACGTCCGCCTGGACACCGAGTTCGGCGACCTCGGCCGGCGTGTATGCCGCATGGGCGCCCAGCTCTCTTGCGAGGTTGAGCTTTTCGGGCACGGTGTCGACCGCGATGACCTCGTGACCCTCGGCCGCGAACGACACCGCAACCAGAACCGCCGCCATGCCGACGCCACCCAGACCCACGACCATGATCCGATCCCCCCGCCTCGGCTTCGCCGAATTCAGCAGGGCGCCACCACCGGTCAGGACAGCACAGCCGAGCACGGCCGCGACCGCCGGCGGCACGTCGTCATCGACCGGAACCACCGACCGGCGATCGACGACGGCGCGCGTCGCGAAGGCGGACACGCCCAGGTGGTGGTGCACCTCGGTGCCGTCGCGGACCAACCGCCGCCCGCCCCCGAGCAGTTCGCCCGCGTTGTTGGCGACGCTGCCGGGGACGCAGGGTGTGCGTCCGTCGGTCGCGCATCCCGCGCATTCCCCACAGCGCGGCAGGAAGGTCATGACGACGCGCTGCCCGATCGCGAGATCGCTCGCGCCGGGTCCGATCGCCTCGATCCGTCCGGCGGCCTCGTGCCCGAGCAGCATCGGCACCGGTCGCACCCGGTTACCGTCCACCACGGACAGGTCCGAGTGGCACAGCCCCGCCGCTTCGATCCGAACCAGCAACTCTCCCGGTCCCGGGTCACCCAGTTCCAACTCGGACACCTTGATCGGCGCCGACTCGGCGTACGGCCTCGGCGCCGCGATCTGCTCCAGGACCGCCCCACGGATCTTCATTTCGCCGACGCTACCGTTCGCACTGTCCCAGGCACAGGCCCGGCGGACGGCCGCTCGCCGAAGACGTCCGGGAAAGCCCGAGCCGCACCGATCACGCGGAGCCTGCGCGGCAACCGCCGGAATGCCCCGGATCGGACGCGTACCGGGACTGTGTCACAAACGCTCGCGGACTCCGCGGCCGAATGCTAACTTCTTCGACCGTGACGGTGCTCCCGTTGGCCGCCTTGTACCGAGCCCGGGGTCGGGATCGTCACGACCAGAGGAGAAATTCCACTGTCCATCCACTTCGATCACACCATTGTCGGTTGCCGCGACAACCGGGAGTCCGCCGAATTCTGGGCGGACATCCTGGGAGTGACAATCGGAACTCCGTGGGGGCCGTTCATTCCGGTTGCCTCGGATAACGGCGTCACCTTCGACTTCGCGACCGTGCCGGCCGGCAGCACCGAAATCCATCCGCAGCATTACGCCTTCCTCGTCTCCGAGGCCGAGTTCGACGAGGCCTACGTCAAGATCCAGCGCTACGGGTTGGAGCATTGGGCCGACCCGCGCCAACAGGGTGTCGGCCAGATCAATCACAACGACGGTGGGCGCGGCGTCTACTTCCTCGACCCCAGCGGCCATTTCCTGGAGTTGATCACCGTTCCGTACGGCGGCTGGCAGACGTAACGACACCGGGCCGTACCGGTTCGGTCGCGGCATCGAAGCAGGACGGTCGACCTCGGATTCCATATCGGCGGAACGGATTCTCGCGGGACGGGATCGCTCGGTGAGACCCGGGCAGTCGCGACCGGCGAGGATTCCCGACGGCCCCGAGTCGGCCACGCCGCCGCGGCGCGCCGCCCGCGCAACGGGCAGTGCGCGACCGATGAGCGTCGGATCACCGAACCCTTCGGCAGCACGTCCTGATGGTGCGGCCACGCGGTTCGAATCCAGGTGGACCACACGTCACGTGCCACGCCGGATCCGGTCGCTGGCCGCGAGGGCGGCGAGTTCCGCCCGCGACGAGACGCCGAGTTTGGTATACAGGCGCGTGAGATGGGCCTCCACGGTCTTCTCGCTCAGGTAGAGCTCCTGGGAGATCTGGCGGTTGGTGCGGCCGAGGACGACCCGGTTGACGATCTCGAATTGCCGCTCGGTCAGATCACCGAGCCGAACCGTCGTCGCGGCGGACCGGCTGCGCGGTCCGGCGGTCTGTCGCTCGCCGACCCTGCGCAGCGCCAGGCGCGCGCGTTCGGCGAGACGTTCGGCGCCGCACAGCTCGAATGCCGCCAGCGCCGTGTCGAATTCGGTCTTCGCCGCGGCCACGTCCTGGAAATCGGCGAGGGCGTGACCGAACAGCAGCCGCGCCCGAGCGCTTTCCACCGGTGTACCACTGACTTCGTACTCCGCGACGGCCTGCTCCGCGGTAGCGACCGCCGCCCGTACTTCCTCGCGGGCCAGCTGCACATTGGCGCGGCAGTACCGCGCGTCACCGATTCGCATGTGCATCGAGGGCATGCCGTGGACGATCGACTCGACCTGTCGCGTCGTCTCCTCTGCCGCGTCGACCCGTCCGAGAGCAAGCTCGGCATCGACCAGAAACCGGTAGAAGTAGGGCATGAGGGTCGGGTAGATCGTCGTGAGAGCGTCACCGGCGGCGACCTTGATGATTTCCTGACGCCCGCGGCGGTAGCGGCCCGCGTCGATCAGCGCGCTACCGTAGACCAGTGGGGCGTGCCAGGCGAACAGGGCATTCGGCATCTGGGCGGTGACACGCATACTGAGGGCCCCGGACGCCAGGGATTCCGTGGTGCGGCCCAACTGCGAGAGCACCCAGCAGCGCGTCGCCTCGGTCAACGCGACGATCGGCGAATTGTCCAACAGGAGTGCGGTTTCCGCGGCAGCCGCCGCGGCGGACAAACCGGTGTCGAGGCGCCCCTGCATCATGAAGGCCAACGCGCGCAGGTGCTGAAGCTCGACCAGGTACCGGCCGTGTCCGGTATCGCGGCACAATCGGATGCCGCGCTCGGCATGCGCCACCGCGTTCGCCCACCGCTCGAAGGACACTTCGGCGTACACGACGTTGGTGAGCCCGTCCAGCAAAGCGGGCGCGACCTCGGTGTCATTGAGGGTGTCCAGCGCCGAGGTCGCCTCGTCCAGGTACCCGAGCCCGTCGACCAGCGATTGTCCGCCATGCAGGGTACCCATGTATGCGCTCGCCGCTGTCGCGACGAGATACAGCCGCGGGTCGTCACGGACACTCGCCGACTGCTGTACCTCCCTGGTGACCAGGGTGGCCTCCTGCCAATTGCGCATCATCAGGTGATTCTTGGCCAATTCCAGCCGAAGGCCGGCGGCCTCGAGACTGCCCGGCGCGGTCAACGCCAACGCCGCGGTCAACACCCGGCGCCCCTCTGTAGCGTTGCCGATCCCCTGTTCGGTCAGAGCGATCCTCGCCATGACCCGCACCCGGTCGTCTGCCTCGTCCGGCGGGATGAGTTCCAGTGCCCTGCGGAGCACTTGGCTGCATTCACCCAGGTGGCCGGTCACGCTCAGCACATCGACCAGCGCCATGGACAACGCCAGCCGCTGCTGCGTCGGTGCGTCGTCGGGCAGCAGCCGCAACGCCGCACGGAACCACCGCGCGGCAGCGACCGGCGCGCGCGGCGCCGCGGCCACCCCCGCCTCGTTCAGCAACGCGATGCTCTGCTCATCTCCGACCTCACCACAGTGTTCGAGATGGTGCGCGCGCACGGACAACGCGGCGCCGCGCAGGGCCAACGCCGCGGCGGCCCGGCGATGCGCGCGCCGCCGCCAGCCGTATCCGGTGCGCTGGTAGATGGCTCGGCGCACGATGGGATGCCGGAACGCCAGCCGCCCAGGCACTCCGGTCTCGTTCACCAGTCCGGTGCGCACCAATTCATCAGTGGCGTCATGGGACTGGGCCTCGGTCAGTTCGGCGACCTCGACGGCCAGGTCGAGATCGAACAATCCGCCGGACACTGCCGCCGACTGCAGCAGCAGCCGTGAATTCGGTGACAGTGCGTGGACCTCCTGCTCCAGCGCGGCCTGAATCACGGGCGGCGCCCCCGAAGGATCGTCGGGAGCGTAAGCGCCGCCGAGCAGGATTCCACCCGGCCGACGCCGGGCACGGGCGAGCTCTTGGAGGTAGAACGGATTGCCGCCGCACTCGCGATGCAAATAGCTCAACTCGGCGGGGTCGAGATGGTCCCCAGGTAGTAGTTCGGCGGCCTCCTCCAACGAGAGCGGTCCGACTTCCAGCGTGATCAGGCTTCCGTCGTAAGCGGCGTCGGCCAGCACCGAGGCATGGGTGTCCGGCAACTGGGTGGAGCGGTGGGCCAGCACCAACGCCAGCCCCGACACGCGGTGGCGCAGGAGATGCGCGATCACCTCCACGGAGGCGTGGTCGACCCAGTGGACATCGTCGAGCACCAGCAGCACCGGGCGCCGCGCCGCCAGCTGGTGCAAGGCCATCCGGATGGCACGGTGGCAGCGATACCGCTCGATCTGCAGCGAAGTCGCCAGCGGAGATGCCAACGCGCTCAGCGACGGAAGCAGCCGCCCCAGTTCCGCGAGCCCGTCCGCGCCGATTGCCTTCATCTCCGATCGGCGCAGCGCACCGAGCGGCTGGTCGAGGGCGTCGATCACCACCGCGTAGGGAATATCCCATTCCAGCTCGGTACCTCGCCCTTGGAGCACCTGCACACCGAGGGCTTCGGCCTGCGTCGTCACCTCACGCAGCAGCCGTGTCTTGCCGATGCCCGGTTCGCCCGTCACCGAGATCGCCGTGGTCGCTCCCTCCCGCGCGTCGCCGAGTGCCTCGAGCAGGATGCGCAGCTGCGCCGCGCGGCCCACCAGTGGTCCTGCATCTCGTCCCGGCGATACCACCGACACGTCACCTCCGGCCGATCAACAGCCCGTTTCACCGATCTTTACGGGCTCTGCCGCTGGATCCTAGTCAGGCCGAATGCCGTTGCGCACCGCGATATTCGCAGCGGTGGGACTAGATGTAGGGGTCTCCCTACTAACGGCGGGTGGTCGAAGAGTCCGATTCTGGCGATGCCGTGTTGCCGACTCATCCCTCGGGACATCCGGCACTCGGTCGAACAGAGATTGGACGAAACAGATCCGTGAATACGCCCGCGATACATCCCAGACTGTCGGTCCCGGTCGTAGCGGTGCCGCCACGCGAGGTGTCCCACGACATGTTGGTCACGACTGTGCAGCAACAGTATGAGGGAGTCTTCCCCGCGGGCAGTCCGCTCGCGCTCGCGGCGGAGCGAGCAATCGGCATGGCGGGGCGGCTCGCCATCGACGTGCACCCCCTGCATCTGACTACCGACGAGATCGTGGCCGTGCACGGCCTCGCCGCCCGCAACGCGGCCGCGTGGGATGCATTCCACGCGTATGCCGTGCCTGCCGCACGGGCGGCACTGCGGTCCGCCGGTCTGTCCGCCCTCGATGTGGACCTGGTCATCCTCGAGACGTCTACGCTGATCGCGATGCCCTCACCGGTCACCGCGCTGGCGCGAGCGCTGGGGCTTCGCGCGAGCTGCGCGGCGATGCCGGTGTTCGGAATGGGCTGCCGAGGCGGGGCGCACGCGATCACCATGGCCCAGACGTGGCTGCGCGCATATCCGCGCGACACCGTCCTGATCGTCACTGCCGATGTCGCCTCGCCGCATTTCCACGTCGAGCGGGACGTGGACGACGTCACGCTGGTGGGCAGCATCGTGTCCAGCACGCTGTTCTCGGACGCTGCCGCGGCGGCCGTCGTCTCCTGTTCGCTCGACGAGGGCATCGAACTGCTCGAGGTGACGCGATACGAGGTGCCGGGCACCCCGGATTCGATCGCGTGGGTCGCGACCGACGAAGGGCTGCGATTCCGGCTGACCACCGATGCGGTGCGGTCCATTCCGGCGCTGGGGCCGACCATGCGGGCTCTACTCGGCAGGCATGGCTGGACCGGCGCCGATCTGGCGATCTGCGCGCTGCACTCCGGCGGAAACACCATCATTCGTGATGCCGCGCAGGCACTCGGTCTCACAGCGCATCAGGTCGCACCCGCCTGGCTATCGCTGACCCGCGGCAATCTCATGTCTTCGGCGGTATTGGACGCGTTATCGCTGATCGCCACCCGCCCCGAACTGCGTCCGGCCTGGGGTGCACCGGTCTTGGGCGCGGGATTCGGTCCAGGGTTCGGCATGGATGCCTTCGTCGGGCGCGCGTTGCTGCCCGACCCCGTGCGCCCGCACGCCCAGCGTGCGGCCAACCCTCGCGACGCGGTCGTCACCTGACCGACGCGGGATCGACCGCACCAACCTGACCCGATGCTGATCGACACCATCGAAAGGACTGCGATGACCTCATCGCCGATCACCGGCCCCCTCGACCGAATCGTCACCATCGAGGAGCACGTTCTCCCCGGTTTTCTCTTCGAGTACGTAGCCGGAGCCCGCGCGAACCTGGACGCCGCCTACTGGGCGCAGGCCGAACACAAACTCCGGGACCTCGGTTACGAGCGGCTGGCCGACATGGACGCCCATGGCGTGCGGATGCAGGTTCTGTCACCGACAGCCCCCGGCATCCAGGTCGAACCCGATGCGGCGAAAGCCACCGGATTGGCGGCCCGCACGAACGACTTGATCGCGACAGTGGCGGCCTCGGCGCCGGATCGTTTCGCGGGATTCGCCACCGTCGCGCTGCAGGACCCGGCGAGTGCGGTCCGTGAACTGCGTCGCGCGGTACTCGAGCTCGGCCTGGTCGGAGTGCTGGTCAACGGCCACACCTGCGGGTCCTACCTCGACGAACCGCAGTACGCGGACTTCCTGGCCGCCGTCGCGGAACTGGGCGTTCCGCTGTACCTGCATCCCGCGAACTCCCCGGACGCCTGCGCCTGGACGGCGGGGCATCCGGAGCTGCGCGGACCACTGTACGGATGGGGCGTGGAGACCGCGGCGCATTTCCTGCGGTTGCTGTTCTCCGGCGTCTTCGATCGCACCCCGACCGACGGGCTCACGGTGATACTCGGCCATGCGGGCGAAGGGCTGCTGTCGGCGCCGTCGCGGTTGGACTCCCGCTGGCGGGTCGCCAATGCCGATCGGCACGGATATCGCCTCGACCACCCGCCCTCGCACTACCTGCGCACCAACCTGTTCGTCACTACGTCCGGAGTCACCGACCCGGTGGCATTCTGGGCCGCCGTCTGCGGGATCGGACCGTCGAGAGTGGGCGTGGCCCTGGACTACCCGATGGAGGACATGGGTCCGCAACTGGCCGCGCTGCGCGGCCGATGGCGGATCGATGCGCTGGGGGTCGGCGCCGACGACGAACTCATCGAGGACGTCGCCTGGCGCAACGTCAGCCGACTACTCGGCCTGCCACTGGATCGCCCGCAGCCAGCCACGATCTGAGGCAGCAGGGTGACAGATACATCAGCGGCGGCACCCGGTACGGCGCCGGCGAATTCGCGCCATGCGGCCTGGGCGCCGATCGCGATCGCGATCGCCGCCGCGGGATTCAGCCTGCGCCCGCCGATCACCAGCATCGGGGCGGCGCTCGGGTTCGTACCGGACTCGACCGGCGTCGACCCGACTGTCGTCGGATGGATCGTGACGGTCCCGCTGTGGTGCTATGCGGCGGGCGGGATCCTGACGCCACGGCTTGCCGCACGGTGGGGCTTGGTCCACACCGTGGCCGGCGCGCTGGCGATCATGGCGATCGGCCAGGTCGTGCGAGTAGCGGGCGGCGCAGGACTGCTGCTGGCCGGCACCACTGTCACGGCCTTGGCCACCGCGGTGGTGGCGACTCTGCTTCCGGTCATCGCCGGTCGCTCCGGCGCCGGGTTGACGCGGCTGACCGCGATCTACGCCCCTGCCATCGGAATCGGTAGCGCCGCAGGGGCATTCTTGACCGCGCCGGTCAGCGCCGCCACCTCGTGGCGGTGGGGTCTCGGGGTGTGGGCGCCGCTGTGCGCACTGGCGCTCGTTGTCTGGCTTCCCGCGCGACGACAATCCATCGACGCGATCCCCTACCCGAAGACCGTTGCCGTGCAGCGCACTTCCGTACCGTGGGGCCGGGTGCTGAGCCGTTGGCAGCCGTGGTTGCTGGCAGTTCTGTTCGCCGCGTGGGCCGTCACCGCGTTCGGTGTCACGAGCTGGTTGCCCTCGATCTATCAGACTGCGGGTGTCGACCGCGCCCAGGCCGGGATGCTGCTCGGAATCGCTGCCGCCGCGGGCATTCCGGTCGCCATGTTGTTACCTGGCATGCTGCGTCGCTCGCGCCCCCGCCTGCCGATCGCCTTCGCTACCGCGATACCGGCCGCCGGGCTCGTCGGCCTGTGGTGGATGCCGACCACACTCTCTTGGTTGTGGGCAGTCGCCGTGGGCGTCGGGCTCGGATCGCTGTCCTTGGTGCTCACCCTGGTGCCCCTGAGCGCGCCCGAACCGGAATGGGTTACCACGATCTCCGCCGTGACCCATGGTCTGGGCTATGCCCTGGCCGGAGGTGGTGTCGCCGCGCTGAGCGCATTGCATGTGCACATCGGCGACTGGGGTGCGATCCTGTGGTTGCTGCTGGCGATGTACGCCGTCCAGGCCGCGGCCGGCGTGGCGGTACTCGGAAGCAGGCTGCGCCCGGCCACGCCCGCGCGGGCATCCTGAGCGCGGGCCGAGGGACCTTGTCTCACCTTCGGTGACGGCGTCGGGCCGGCACGGCGAAGACCTGAGGGTTGTCGGTCGGTGCTGTCAGTATGAACAGCGCTACGGAGGAGGTATTCGACGACCATGGGTGACTACTTCGAACGAATCGTCGACATCGAGGTGACCGCTGCGGAGGCGGACGCGCTGGCAGCGCGGATGTTGGAATGGATGTTCTCCCGCCGGCTGCTCTCGCGGGAGATGTCCGGCGACGCGATGTACAGCCTCGAGGTGGACAAAGGCTATGTGCCGGGACCCGACTGGCCGCAGATAACCGAGGATTGGGGCGAGTGGATTCCCGGCCCGGTAGCCGTCATCGTCGGGCGTGCCGACCACTTCGGTGGGCAGGGCGCGATCGAGCCGGATTCCGCCGTGTGCCCGCACTGCCACGCGAAGACCGTGATCATCGACTACCCGCAGCGGTGGGAGGCCGATCCCGCGGTCTGGCAGCCCTTCCGGGACGCCATCGACGAGTGGAAACAGACGGGTGTCGGGGCGGTCGCCTGCCACTGCTGTGGGGATGTCGTTCCCGTCACCGAGTGGCACTGGCCGTCCGGGTTCGCGCTCGGCGCGCTCGCCTTCGACTTCTGGGGCTGGCCACCACTCACCGACAGCTTCCGCACCGAGTTCGCCGCACACCTGCGACACCGCATCGATCATCAGACCGGCAAGTTCTGACGCGACGCGACGCGGCCGGCGCTCGGCCGCTACGCCGCACGCGATATCAGTGGTTGCGACCGCCGACGACCTGCGTTCAGCTCCATGATCTGCGATGTTCGGTACCGCACACTAAGACGATGACCGAATCCGTTGATGAGCCGCGAAGGTCGACGCCGTTCGGCACGCGGCGCGACCCCGCGCGAGTCGCCGCGTTCAGCGACGCGGTCACCGCCATCGCCGTCACTCTGCTGGTCCTGGAGATCCACGTACCGGAAGACACCCAGGACCTGCTGCACGGCCTGGCCCTGCTCTGGCCGTCCTACCTGGCTTACGTCGTCACATTCCTGTTGATCGGGCAGATCTGGGCCAATCACCACGTCATGTTCGATCACATCCGCCGGGTCGATCGAGTGGTGCTGTTCTTGAACACCGTGCTCCTCATGGATATCGCGTTCCTGCCGTTCGCCGCCTCGGTGTTGGCCAAGGCCTTCCACGATGGGCACGGGCAGCGCACTGCCGTCGTGTTCCACGGCCTCACCTTCGAACTGGCGGCCATCCTGTTCAACGCGATCTGGGAGTATGCGCGTCGAGATCACCGGCTGCTCGCCGCCACGATTGATTCTGCTGGCGTGCGAGCCATCAGTTGGCGATTCCGGCTCGCCCTCGCCTGGATAGCCGGCGGAATCCTGCTGGGTCTCCTGCTTCCCGCGCTGGGACTCGCCGTGATCGCCGCGTTCATGTCGTTCTATTGGCTGCCGATCCCGGGCGAGATCGGCAGGGCGGAGCGACAGCGCGGCGGTGACGGTCCGAGCACGAAGACGAAAGGTTGACAGCGGCGGTATGGAACGGCAACGCCGTCGGCTGCCCGATCGTTCGGAGGAAATGAGCCCGGGTCCGGGGCGAACACGCGCCTGGACCAGCTGTTCGTGGAGCGGATGACGGGATTCGAACCCGCGACCCTCACCTTGGCAAGGTGATGCGCTACCAGCTGCGCTACATCCGCATTCGCATCGCGATGGTGCCGTGATGCGAGACAGAACATTAGCGGATGGTGCGGAGGAAAAGCCAATCGCCGCTCATGCCGCCGGGCGAACCAACTCTCGGTTGCGCAACAGCCCGAGTCCTGCGGCAGACAGGCAGGCCAGGGCGACGAGCCCGACGAACCAGGGGAAGACGGTGTTCAGACCCCACGTGGTGGCCGCCCAGCCGGCCAGAATGGCGGGCAGGGCCATGGCCGAGTACGCCAACAGGTAGTACGCCGACATCGTTTCGCCGCGCTTGTGGTGCGGCACCACCTCGGACAGGTGGCGCAGCGACCCGCCGAAGCCGAGTCCGAATGTCGCTCCGAGCGCGACACCGGCGGCGAGTACGGCGATCCAGTTGTGGGTAGCCAGCGCAGGTACCGTCAGCAGCAGCGCCAGCGCCATGCCGGTATCGCCGATGATCGCGGCCCGGCGGGCGGGCACCCCGGTCGCGAACAGCTGGGCGACGGCGCCGGAGAGCGCGGTCGAGGCGACGACCGCGCCGCCGAAGACCAGATTGTGGATGCCGGTCTGCTGCGCGGCCAGCGAGGGATACAGCGACAGCAGCACGCCGAGGACCGACCAGGCCGCCATCACGCCGATCGCCGAGAACCAGAAGTCGCCGCGGATCTCGTGCGGCACGGCAGGTTTCGCGATTCGGATGCGGCCCGCCGCCCGCGTCGCGTGCGGTTCGCGCAGCGCCAGCACCCCGGCGCCGATCGCGAGGCAGACGACGGTGATCACGACGTAGGGCGTGCGCAGCGGATGCGGCGCGTACTGCGCCAGCAGCGACGAGCCGAGAACCGCGACCGCCAGGCCGACATTGAATGCGACGCCGCTGAGCTGCCCGGATCGGGCGCCGCGGTGCGGACGCAGATCCAGCAGCGCGGCGGCGCCCGCGACCACGGTCGAGCCGACCGCGACGCCGTGCAGGGCACGGGCCAGCAGCAGCATCAGCACACTGTCGGCGAGCACGAACACGATCAGCCCCGCGACCATCGTCGCGAAGGCGACGAGCAGGACCGGCTTGCGGCCGACTATGTCGGAGATGCGCCCGGTTACCAGCACCGCGCCCAGCGCGGCGAACGCATATGCGGCGAACACGATCGTCGTCGTGAGCGCTGAGATGTGCCATTGCTGCTGGTAAATGCCGTACAGCGGGGCCGGCGCACCCGACACCCCGAGTGCCACGCCAGACGCCACCAGCACCAAGGCGTATGCCCAGGGCTGCGCGGTCGGCTTGTCTGCAGCCACCACGACTGTTGCTGCCATCAGAACTCCGATCAGGTAAGTTTGATGATGATCGAACAGCGACTGACCCTACAGCCAGTACGATGATCATCAAACCTGGGAGTGAACTTTATCATGGCCAACGCTGAACAAGCAGCGGATGAAGCGCCACCGGTGGCCTCGCTGTCCACCGTGCTCGGCGCCCTACAGGACCCGGTGCGCCTGGAGATGGTGCGTCGGCTCAGCAACGCGGAAACGGCGGTCCGCTGCAGTGCGCTCTACGATGTGATCAACAAATCGACCGCTACCCATCACTTCAGGATCCTGCGCGATGCCGGCGTCATCGAACGCCTGATCGTCGATGGTCAGACCTGCCAGCGCCTACGTGCCCAGGAACTCGAATCGGCCCTACCCGGGTTGGTGCCCACGATCGTCGAAGCCGCCAACCGGGCCAAGCACGACTGATTCGGCGGCATTCGCCACCACGCTGCTGTGCGCCCGCTACGCTCAGCAGCTGTCGAACCGCCACTGCCCGTCGATGAACGTCCAGGTCGTCGGCTTGGGATCGTCCTCGCTCGCTCGGGCGTCGAAGTGTGTCATCGTCACTGTCCCAGTAGATCCAGACGTGCTGACGGTGACCTCCGACGGCTTGGTCGTCAGGTCTCTGCCGTCGTAACGCTGCGCCATGGACGCCACGAAATCGTCCTGGTTCAGCGTGAGCTTGCAGCGCGCGGAGCGAACCTGATACGCGGCCGCGTAATCGTGACTCGCCAACGCGGCCACCAGCTTCGAGGCTTCGCCGCGCAGCGCGGCGGGGGTCGGTCCGGCCGCGCTGTCGACGTTCCCCTCGCCGCACGCGGACAGCAGGAGAACCGGCATCGAGACAGCGCCGAGCACACGAAGGGCACGATGGGTTCGGTTCATCTCGACTCCTTGCCATAGATCGCCGGATCCGATACCCGGCCAATCGAGTTCAGCGTTACCCGACGCGAATTCCACCCGCGGGTCGGCCGAAACAGTATCGCGGCGCCGGAATTTCACCAAGCCGCCGCGTCACGCGACACCGAAGATCCCGGGCTCGACCAATCTGATCCCGCCGCACCGTGGCAGGATCAGCTGGGCACCAGGCGACGGACCGCGGCAGGCAGATCCCTGGTGCGCTTGTACGGCCCGGCTACCGAGGCGGCCATGGGCCGCGACAGCAGCGTGCGCGCGATCGCGGACACCTCGTCGGTAGTGACCGCGTCGATGCGGGAGAGCGTTTCGGACACGCTGCGGTGGTTTCCGTAACTGAGTTCGCTGCGTCCGATCCGGTTCATCCGCGAGGCGGAGTCCTCCAGACCGAGCACCAGACCGCCGCGCAGCGAACCCTTGGCCCGAGCACACTCGGCGTCGGTGATGCCGTGGGCGGCCACCTCCTCCAATACGCCGCGCGCCAGCGCCGCCACCTCGCCGAGGTTTTCCGGCTGGCAGCCGATGTAGACCGAGAACGCGCCGGTGTCGGCGAAGGTATCGACGCTGGAATACACCGAGTACGCCAATCCGCGCTCTTCCCGAATCCGTTGGAACAAACGGGAACTCAGCCCGCCGCCCACTGCCGTGTTGAGCACCGACAGCGGCCACCGCCGCTGCCCCTCGTGTCGTCCGAAGGCCCGCACGCCGAAGGCCAAGTGCGCCTGCTCACTGTCGCGGTAACTGCGGTTCAGCTGTGGCGCACCCTGCGGGCGGAACCGGCCCTCCCGCCGCGGCGCGGGTGTCGCCGAAAGGTCGAGCCGGTTCCCGAAAGCACGGTGCACCAACTCCACCGTGTGCTCGTGTTCGACGTTCCCGGCGACCGCGACCACCATCCGGTTCGGCCGGTAGCGCCGCAGATGGAACGATCGCAGCTGCGCCGCCTGCATGGCCTCGATGGATTCGATGGAGCCGATCACCGGGCGCCCGATCGGATGGTCGCCGAACAGCGCGGTCAGGAACGCGTCGCCGACCAGGTCTTCCGGATCATCGTCGCGCATGGCGATCTCTTCGAGCACCACCTGACGCTCGACATCGACGTCCACGGACCGGCACAGACCGTTGAGCACCACATCGGAGACCATGTCGACCGCCAGCGGCAGGTCATCGTCGAGCACATGCGCGTAGTAGCAGGTCTGCTCCTTGGCAGTGAACGCGTTGAGCTCACCGCCGACCGCGTCCATCGCCTCGGCGATATCCAGTGCCGTTCGGGTGGGCGTCGCCTTGAACAACAGGTGCTCCAGGAAATGCGCGGCACCTGCGACCGTCGGACCCTCGTCACGGGACCCGACACCCACCCAGACGCCGATCGAGGCCGAACGCACCCCGGGCAGGTGCTCGGTGACCACACGCAACCCGCCGGGTAGGACGGTGCGCCGCACTCCGGTGTCGGCGTCCGTCCGCAACTCCAGTGACGAACCCCCCCGCCCGTTGCTGAGCAGAGGGGTTGTCGTCGTCTTTTTCGTCACAGAGGCAAGTACTACTCGGTCCCGGCGACGTCCGCATCGACAGCGTCATCGGCGGGCTCTTCGGCGTTCTCGTCCACCGGCACCAGCGAGATCTTGCCGCGGTTGTCGATATCGGCGATCTCGACGCGCAGCTTGTCGCCCACGTTCACCACGTCCTCGACCTTGGCGACGCGCTTGCCGTTACCCAGCTTGGAGATATGCACCAGGCCGTCGCGACCGGGCAGCAGCGAAACGAACGCACCGAAGGCGGTGGTCTTGACGACCGTGCCGAGGAAGCGTTCGCCGACCTTCGGCAGTTGTGGGTTGGCGATGGCATTGATCGCGTCGATCGCGGCCTGCGCCGACGGGCCGTCGGTCGCGCCGACGAACACGGTGCCGTCGTCCTCGATGGAGATATTGGCACCGGTGTCCTCGGTGATCTGGTTGATCACCTTGCCCTTGGGGCCGATCACCTCACCGATCTTGTCCACCGGGATCTTGATCGCGGTGACGCGCGGCGCGTACGGGCTCATCTCATCCGGGGTGGCGATGGCCTCGGCCATCACGTCCAGGATGGTGGTACGCGCGTCCCGCGCCTGGCTCAGCGCCCCGGCCAGCACCTGCGAGGGGATGCCGTCCAACTTCGTGTCCAGTTGGAGCGCGGTCACGAATTCGGGGGTGCCCGCGACCTTGAAGTCCATGTCGCCGAACGCGTCCTCGGCGCCGAGGATGTCGGTCAGCGCGACGTAGCGGACCTCCTCCTCGCCCTGGTCGTTGGTGATGGTGTCCGACACCAGGCCCATGGCGATACCGGCGACCGGCGCCTTCAACGGCACACCGGCGTTCAGCAGCGACAAGGTGGAGGCACACACCGAACCCATCGAGGTGGAGCCATTCGAGCCCAGCGCCTCGGAGACCTGGCGGATGGCGTACGGGAACTCCTCCTGGCTCGGCAACACCGGGATCAGCGCCCGCTCGGCCAGTGCGCCATGGCCGATCTCGCGGCGCTTGGGCGAGCCGACGCGGCCGGTCTCACCGGTGGAGAACGGCGGGAAGTTGTAGTGGTGCATGTAGCGCTTGCTGGTCTCCGGGCCGAGCGAGTCGACCTGCTGGGCCATCTTCACCATGTCGAGGGTGGTAACGCCCATGATCTGGGTCTCACCACGCTCGAACAACGCCGAGCCGTGTGCCCTCGGCACCACCGCGACCTCGGCGGACAGCGCGCGGATGTCGGCGAGGCCGCGACCGTCGATCCGGAAGCCATCGGTCAGAATCCGCTGGCGCACCAGCTTCTTGGTGACCGAGCGGAATGCCGCGCCCAGTTCCTTCTCCCGACCGGCGAAGTCGTCGCCGAGCCGGTCGAGCACGGAGAGCTTGACCTCGTCGATCTTCGCCTCGCGCTCCTGCTTGTCCGCGATGCTGAGCGCCTCGCCCAGTTCACGCTTGGCGGTGCCTTCGACCGCCTCGTACACGTCGGCCTCATACGGCGGGAAGAGCGGGAACTCGCCGGTCGGCTTGGCCGCCAGTTCGGCAAGATCCTGTTGTGCCTTGCACAGGCGGGCGATGAACGGCTTGGCCGCCTCGAGCCCCTCGGCCACGACCGCCTCGGTCGGCGCCTGCGCGCCGCCGTCGATGAGCTCGAGCACCTTGTCGGTGGCCTCGGCCTCGACCATCATGATGGCGACGTCACCGGACTCGACCACGCGGCCCGCGACCACCATGTCGAACACGGCGCCCTCGAGCTGCTCCACGGTCGGGAACGCGACCCATTGGGACGCGGCCCCGTTCTGGATCAGCGCGACACGCACGCCGCCAACCGGGCCGGAGAACGGCAGTCCGGCGATCTGGGTGGACGCGGACGCGGCGTTGATCGCGACCACGTCGTAGAGGTCGTTCGGGTCGAGGCTCAGCACGGTGACCACGACCTGGATCTCGTTGCGCAGGCCGTCGACGAACGAGGGGCGCAGCGGACGGTCGATCAGACGGCAGGTCAGAATCGCGTCGGTCGAGGGGCGGCCCTCCCGGCGGAAGAACGAGCCGGGGATGCGGCCCGCGGCGTACATCCGCTCTTCGACGTCGACCGTCAGCGGGAAGAAGTCGAACTGGTCCTTGGGGTGCTTGCCCGCGGTGGTGGCCGACAGCAGCATGGTCTCGTCGTCCAGGTAGGCGACGACCGAACCGGCGGCCTGGCGGGCCAGCCGTCCGGTCTCGAAGCGAACAGTCCGGGTGCCGAAGCTGCCGTTATCGATCAGCGCGACGGATTCGAACACGCCTGGTTCGACCTCGACGGCCGAGGTCCTACGTTCAGTTGTTTCGGTCATTCTCTTCTCTCAACCTCTCGTCTTCGCCGGCTCGAGCGCGTGTGGGCGCGATCCGGCTGTCGTCAGCCATACCAGGTACGGGCGCGCGGCAACCCTCTGGCTGCGACGCGCGCACCCGGCCGAATCCCCGTGGATGCGGCGACGCGGAGGCGGTCATCGATCGAAGCCCGACGGCGCGAACTCGCTGCCGAAAGGCCACTACCGAAGACCGACGCCACGCGGGCGGGTGCATACGGCTATCCACTGTTGTCGTGCGACGGGGCGAACCCACCCCTCATACACAAAGAGCCAACGAGAAGAGTGTACGTCTCCCCGTTGGCCGAGCTATCGACCGCCTCCGAAGTCGTGAGTCGAGCACATCACGCTCATTTCTCCCGCGACCGTCAGTACGCGAGGCTGTCGTTCGCGGCTCGCCTCGCGGGGCGAGCGGCCCTCGCCCCGCGACGGGGTCGCAGGAGGCGAGGGCCGCTCGCCGGAATGCCATCAGGAGGCCGCGAACACACCGCGCCCAGGCGCGGTCGACGTCACCGACGCAGACCGAGGCGCTCGATCAGCGAACGGTAGCGGTTGATGTCGTTGTCCTGCAGGTACTTCGACAGCCGCTTGCGGCGACCGATCAGCGCCATCAGACCGTGGCGGGTGTGGTGGTCGTGCTTGTGCTTCTTCAGGTGCTCGGTGATGTCGGCGATCCGCTTGGACAGCAGCGCGATCTGCGCCTCCGGCGAACCGGTGTCCTTCTCGTGCAGGCCGTACTCGGCGAGAATCGCCGACTTCTGCTCGGTGGTCAACGCCATGTGGCATCCACTCCTCTATCTCAGTTCCGCGCTCGAATATCCGGTTACCCGGTGTGGGCGCCGCCGCGGACCGCAGCAAACCCGAGGGTCCACCCTACCCGACCGGGCTGTTCCCGCCGAATCACGGGACGGGCCGCCCGAACCGCGGGTCGGCGACCAGGACGGCGACGGGCCGGCGCCTCCGCATGGGCACCTCTGCCATGGGCCCTGCCCGCCACCACGCGACACGCCGAGCAGCTCGACCACGAGGCGCTCGACATCGGAACGTCCTGACGCTCACCGACCGTCGACAGCGGTCAGAGTCTTGCGCGCGGTCTCCACGTCGCGGCCCATGGTCTCGACGAGTTCGTCGACCGAGTCGAACTTGCGCTGGCCGCGCAGGTGTTCGACGAAATCGACCGCGACATGCTGCCCGTAGAGATCCGCCTCGCCGTCGAGGACGTACGCCTCGACCGTGCGGGCACGGCCGGAGAAGGTCGGGTTGGTGCCCACCGAGATGGCGGCCATGGCCGGCTCGCCCGGGGTGACGGTGCCGATGGTCGGGCCGGGGCCGAGCACGGTGAACCAGCCCGCGTACACGCCGTCGGCCGGGATCGCGGCATGCATCGGTGGCGCGACGTTCGCGGTCGGAAAGCCGAGTTGACGGCCGCGGCCGTCACCGCGCACCACCACGCCCTCGACGCGATGCGGGCGACCGAGCGCCTCGGCGGCGGCCGCCATGTCGCCGGCGTCGACGCACGCGCGAATGTAGGTGGAGGAGAACGTCACCGCGTGTTCGGCGAGCAGCTTCACACCGTCGACTTCGAAACCGAAGCGCTGGCCGAGCTCGCGCATGGTCGCGACAGTGCCGGCGGCCTTCTTGCCGAAGGTGAAGTTGTCGCCGATGACAACCTCGACCACGTGCAATCGTTCGACCAGCAGATCATGAACGTAGCGCGCGGGGGTCAGCTTCATGAATTCCTGGGTGAAGGGCATCACGCAGAACACGTCGACACCCAGTTCCTCGGCCAGTTCGGCCCGGCGGGTGAGGGTGGTCAACTGAGCAGGATGAGAGCCGGGGCGCACCACTTCCATCGGGTGCGGATCGAAGGTCATCAGCGCTGCGGGCACGCCGCGCGCGGCAGCGGATTTCACGGCGCGGCTGATCAGTTGCGCGTGGCCGCGGTGCACACCGTCGAACACGCCGATCGTGAGGACACAACGCCCCCAGTCCGCGGGCACATCGTCGAGGCTTCGCCATCTCTGCACAGCCGCAGCCTACGCAAATCAGGTGACGAACAGTATTCAGGCATGCCGATGGCACAGCATAACGCTGCGCGCTCGCTCCGAGCCGACCCGAGGTCACCCCGGAGCGTGTCGTCGGTACCGGGCTCCGGTCCGGAGAAGGCCGACGACACACCGCACACGTGATCGGCCCCGTGTCGGAAGAGGTACGCACGGCTACCGCACAACGTCGCGGTTCGCGACATCACCTGATCGGCAGCTACTCCCTCGCGCCGCCGACGCGCGTGTTTTCTCGGCGCAGACACGAAATATTCCGGATCTATGCACGAAAGTACGCACGCAGCCGCTGATTTTCGCGATCCGACCGTTCGTCTCGCGTCAGCGACAGCGATGGTCTACCGTCCAGTCCTGTTGGTGACCGAAGTACCTTGGAGTACCCCCATGAAAAGCGCAGTCAAACAGGTGCGTGTGATCGGACCATCCGATTCGACAGAAACACTAGGACGCCAACGACAACGCCTGATCCCCTGCATCACACAAGAAACCTGTGGTGCGTCCGGGATCTCGGCGGGCATGGTCAACATGGCTCCCGGCGCGATGTCGAAGGCGCATTACCACGCACACAGCGAGATCATTGTCATCTGCCTGCGTGGTACGGCGGTTAGCCTGATCGGGCCGGAATTGACGCCCTACTTTCACGGCCCGGGCCAGTTCATCTATATCCCGGAGGGTGTCATCCATGTGGCGGTGAACCTCGACGAGACCGAAGATCTCGCGGCGGTGGAGATGCGGACCGATCCCCTGTTCAACGACGACGTCGTACTCACTCCGGAATATGACGCCCGGGTACCCGACGTCGTGGCCGAGCTTCGGCGACAGCACCTGATCGGTTCGTGAGATGGCGCTCGTCAAAACCAGCCGCGGCGCGGCCGCGGTGACCAGCGGGCCGATCGACGACATCTTCGCGACCCTCGCACGACGCCCCGAGGTCGTCTCGTTCGCGGTCGGGGCGCCCGACCCGACGCTGTTGCCCGGCGACCTCGTCTCGGCGTTGTCCCACGACGTCCTCGCCAAGTACGGAAGCGCCGTGCTCCAGTACGGCATGACGAAGGGATTCGCGCCACTCCTCGAGCAGGCGCGAAATCTTTTGAGCAACCGCCATATTCAATGCTCCCCCGATAGGCTGCATATCTCGACCGGCGGTTCCGGAGCATTGCACAACGTGTGTTCGGCACTGCTGGACCCCCAGGACGTCGTTCTGGTGGAGACACCGACCTACGGCCCGGCCGTGAAGGTCTTCCGTAGCCACGGGGCGACCGTCATCGCGGTGCCGTCCGATGATTTCGGAATCGTGCCGGAAGCACTCGACGAAGCCCTGGCCCGATATGACGCCACCTTCGTGTATCTGCTCCCGACCTTCCAGAATCCGACCGGACGAACGATGTCGATCGACCGGCGAACACAGATAGCCGATATCGTCGTCCGCCGCGGCGCGCTGCTGGTCGAGGACGACGTTTATACCGATCTACGGTATCGCGGCGTGTCGCCGCCTGCGCTCTATTCCTTCGCGCCGGACAACTCGATCTACATCACGTCGCTGTCGAAAACCCTTGCGCCGGCTATCCGCGTCGGAATTACCGCCATGCGTCCCGATCTGCTGAAGAATGTGCTCGCCCTGAAGCAGGGCATCGATATGCAGACGTCGACCTACTGTCAGGCGATCGCCGCCGAGTTTCTCGGTAGCGCGGCCGGAGCTACGCACCTCACCCACGTCATCGATACCTACTCGGCCAAATTGGACACCTTGGTCGACGCCCTCGGGCGGCGCCTCCCACCCGGCTTCCAGTGGATCGTGCCCGAGGGGGGAATGTTCCTGTGGATCGAGTGCCCACCAGGTTTCGACGCCGACGCGCTTCTGGACACAGCGCTGCGGCACGGCGTCGCTTTCCTGCCGGGGAGCGTCTTCTACTCCGACAACGAGACCGACCACCGCAACACGATGCGGTTGAGTTTCGCCAACGTGCCACACGACGATATCGACCGCGGCATAGAACTGTTGGCCGCCGTCTGCGCGGAGGCAGCATGACCGATCGACATCCGATCCTCGGCACCTGGGAGGTCATCGCCCACGGAGCCCCGTTCGGTTACCACGTGATGCAGTTCCACCCCGGCGGCACTGTGCTGCAGTCGAATCCGGACGGTGGTAATCCCGCCACGAGTGACAGCAACGGCATGGGCACCTGGCGCGCCGACGGCCGGAGCGTCATCGGCGCGTTCCTGGAATTCGTCGTCGATCGCGCCGATCCCACCGTGGTGCGGAAAGGGATCGTCGCCTTCGAACTCGAGGTGACCGGCGACCGATTGTCCGGATCGGCCACCGCGACGTTCTACGACCTCACCGGTCGGCCGGTGGACAGCCCGTCCACCGCGCAGCTGACCGGAAGTCGATTCGACGGCGTTGCCGAGGCGCGGCGCTACCTGGGTAATCGCACGGGGTAGGCGGAGGTCACACGCTCGGCGGTGCGGCCCCTCGGGTACAGAGCCGCTAAACCACGGCCCGCCGACGCCGACCGCGCGCGAAGCGCAGCGGCCGTCCGATCCGCCGACGCGGCGGATCGGACGGCTGTCTGCGCTCGACCGGCCGACACCGTGTCGCGGACGTGCGCCACCGTGTCGGGGATGTGTGTATCGGGACGCATGTGCCTAAGCTCGGGTATGTGCCCGGTAAACGAGATATCGCGACCCGACGCGAGTTGTCCGACGCCCCCGCGCCAAGCGAACCACGCGGCGCTACCGCGACGATCGCGCCTGTGCTCTCGTCGGTCGCCCAGGACTATCTGAAGGTCATCTGGACCGCACAGGAGTGGTCACAGGAGAAGGTGTCGACCAAGTTACTCGCCGAGCGGATCGGCGTGTCCGCGTCGACCGTCTCCGAGGCGGTGCGCAAGCTCGCCGACCAGGGTTTGGTGGAGCATGCGCGCTATGGCGCGATCACGCTCACCGCGGCGGGTCGTCGCGCCGCCGTCGCCATGGTGCGCAGGCATCGGCTGATCGAGACGTTCCTGGTCAACGAACTCGGCTACGGATGGGACGAAGTGCACGACGAGGCCGAGGTGCTCGAGCACGCGGTCTCCGAACTGCTGATGGCCCGCATCGACGCCAAACTCGGCTATCCCGACCGCGATCCACACGGCGACCCGATTCCGTCGGTGGACGGCGCGGTGCCCACCCCGCCCGCGCGCCAGCTCAGCGACTTCGACGCGGGCGAATCCGGCCGCGTCGCCCGCATCTCGGACGCCGATCCGGACATGCTGCGTTACTTCGACTCCGTCGGTATCGCCCTGGACACCACCATCACGGTCGTCGAACGCCGCGACTTCGCGGGCACCATCGCCATTCGCATCGGCGCCGCCGAATCACCGACCGACCTCGGTCGTCCCGCCGCGGACGCCATCTGGCTCACTGCCTGACCGTCCGGACGGATCTCTCGCGAGCCGGCCGCGGCGTGCGGCGCGGTTTCCGCCGAGGACGTCTCGAACTACGACAAGACCTGCTCGGCTGGTTTCGCGCGCATGACGAGCGACGTCTCCGGCCGGTCCGCGCCTGTCGTCTCAGCGGATTGCTTCGGCAACTGCCGTCGCCGAGGCGCCACGCGAAGCGATCGGCGGGGGTCAGGAAGTGTCGCGGTACGACGGCACCGCGCTGCCGCTCCTCGCACAGGTGACAAACACATCTTCGCCCATCACGACGCCGCCTGCTCCCAGCAACACCTGGACCAGCGCACCGTAGCGCGGTACGGAGCGTCCGCGTGCTCGCGATCTACCGGGTACCGCCGGTCCGGGGCTCGGAGCTGGTCGAGACCGGTGATCGGGTGTACCGCAACGACTTCCGGCACCTCGGTCAGCGCGGATCGACTCCGGCGGGTCGCCGTGCCAGTTCAGCGGCGCGGGCGGCGATCGCCGCGCCGAGGTCGGCGGTGGTGGCGGTTCCACCGAGGTCAGGAGTGAGCGTCTCGCCGGTGGCCAGGACATCGCATACCGCTCGGTCGACCGCGGCCGCCGCGGTGGCTTCGCCGAGATGATCGAGCAGCATGGCACCCGCCAAGATCTGCGCGACCGGATTCGCGATGCCCTGACCGGCGATATCCGGCGCGCTACCGTGCACGGCCTCGAACATCGACGGGGCGATGCGATCGGGATTGATATTGCCCGAGGGTGCGAGCCCGAGTCCCCCGGTGACGGCGGCGGCAAGATCGGAGAGTATGTCGCCGAACAGGTTCGAGCCGACGATCACGTCGAGCCGGTCCGGGTGCAACACCAGTTCGGCGGCCAGCGCGTCGACATGCATCTGACGGGTGCTCACCTGGGGGTATTCCACCGCGATCCGCTCGAAGACGCTGTCCCAGTACGGCATCGAGTGGATGATCCCGTTCGACTTCGTCGCCGAACACAACTGCCCGGACCGTTCGGCGGCACGCTCGAACGCGTAGCGAATGATCCGTTCGCACCCGGTCCGGGTGAACACCGACTCCTGGAGCACGAACTCGTCGGGACGGCCCTCGTTGTGGATGCCGCCGATCCGGGAGTACTCGCCCTCGGAATTCTCCCGCACGATGAGAATGTCCAGGTCGGCGGCGGTCCGGTCGCGCAGCGCCGACTGGGTGCCGGGCAGCAGTCGCACCGGACGCAGGTTGACGTACTGGCCGAAGGCGCGGCGCAGCGGGATCAGCAGGCCCCACAGCGAAACATGGTCGGCCACACCGGGAAAGCCGACCGCGCCGAGCAAGATCGCATCGAACCCCGCGAGTTGCTCCGCACCGTCCTGCGGCATCATCGCGCCGGTACGCAGGTAGTTCTCACACGACCACTCGAATTCGGTCCATTCCAGCCCGGGCAGCACGGCGTCGAGCACCCTCACCGCCTCCGCGGTGACGTCGACGCCGATGCCGTCGCCCGGGATGGTGGCGATGCGGTATCCGCTCACGATGATGCCTCGCTGACGCGGGGTTCGGTCGTGCGCGAGTGCGCGCTGTGTCCTCGGTTCACGCGCTGACGCTCCTTCACAGTCGTACTCCGATGTACTTGGTCTCCAGGAACTCGTCGATTCCGGTCAGGCCGCCTTCGCGGCCGAGCCCGGATTCCTTGACGCCACCGAACGGCGCGGCCGGATTCGACACCACACCCTGGTTGAGTCCCACCATGCCGGTCTCCAACGCTTCGCACACCCGCAAGCCACGCCGAAGGTTTTCGGTGAACACGTAGCTCACCAATCCGTACGGGGTGTCGTTGGCGCGCGTGACCGCTTCCTCCTCGGTGTCGAAAACACCGATCGCCGCGACGGGACCGAAGATCTCGGTGTGGCACATTTCGGCATCGTCGGGCACGTCGACCAGCACGGTCGCGGGGTAGAAGTTTCCCGGTCCGTCCAGCGGGGCTCCGCCGGTCAGCACCTCGGCACCGCGGGCGCGGGCGTCGTCGACCAGGCCCCGCACCTTCGTCACGGCATCGGCGTCGATGAGCGGGCCGACGACCACGTTCGGTTCGGTGCCGCGGCCTACCGGTAGCGCCGCCATCCGATCGGCCAGGCGACGGGAGAAATCACCGGCGACGGAGCGCTGGACCAGGATCCGGTTGGCGGCCGTGCACGCCTGGCCGATATTGCGCATCTTCGCCGCGAGCGCTCCCTCGACCGCCTCGTCGAGGTCGGCGTCCTCGAACACCAGCAGCGGGGCGTTCCCGCCGAGTTCCATCGAGGTGCGCATGACCGTCTGCGCACACTGTGCGAGCAGCTGTTTGCCGACCGCGGTCGAGCCGGTGAACGACAGTTTGCGTGAGCGGTCGTCCAGGATGAGCGGCGTCATCACTGCCGCGGGGTCGGCGGTCGTGACAACGTTGACCACCCCGGCGGGCAACCCGGCCGCGGCCATCACCTCGGCCAGGGCGAGCATCGAAAGCGGGGTCTGCTCAGCGGGTTTCACCACACAGGTGCAGCCGGCGGCAAGCGCGGGCGCGATCTTGCGCGCACCCATGGCCATCGGGAAGTTCCACGGTGTGATGAGCAGGCTCGGACCGACCGGCTGCCTGGTCACCAGAAAACGTCCGCCGCCCGTCGGCGCCGGCATGTATCCGCCGTCCAACCGCACGGCCTCCTCGGCGAACCAGCGAAAGAACTCGGCCGCGTAGGCGATCTCGCCGCGGGCCTCGGCCAACGGCTTGCCCATCTCCAATGTCGCGATCAATCCGAGCCGGTCGACGTCGTCCAACAGCGCGCGGTGCACGCGCATGAGCAGGTCGCTGCGCTCCCGCGGCGGGGTGCGGGCCCACTCCGCCTGCGCCGCGTCCGCCGCATCGAGCGCCGCCGAGCCGTCTTCCGGGCCGGCATCGGCCACCTCGCAGAGCAGGTGACCGGTCGCCGGATCGACGACCGGCAGGGACCGCTCGGTCTCCCGCCATCGGCCGCCGATGAACAGCCCTCTCGGCACCGTATCGATCGCGACCCGCTCCGCTGCGCTCAGCGCGGTCTCGGTGAGCATCGTTGAGGGCTCCTTTCATCCCCGCGCAGCGCTCGGCCATTGCTGCGACCCGTGCGGCCATGTTATGCATATTGTCGACAATCCGACAATAGACAATCTTCAGACGCACGCCCCTCGCACACGAAGGCGGATCACCATGACCGAGCTATCGCCCGTCCTGAAACAAGCCACCCCGGTGATCGTCGACCATGGCGCCGGGTGCTATCTCTACGGCACCGACGGACGCCGGTATCTGGACTTCACCGCCGGAATCGGGGTGACCAGCACCGGCCATTGTCACCCGCACGTCGTCGCGGCGGCGCAAGCCCAGGTCGCGTCACTGATCCACGGCCAGTACACAACAGTGATGCACAAGCCGCTACTGGAATTGACCGAGCGGCTCGGCGCGGTGCTGCCCGAGGGGCTGGACGCGCTGTTCTTCGCCAACTCCGGCAGCGAAGCGGTCGAGGCGGCGCTGCGGCTGGCCCGGCAGGCCACCGGGCGGCCGAACGTCGTCGTCTTCCACGGCGGATTTCACGGCCGCACCGTCGCCGCCGCGACCATGACCACCTCCGGCACCCGGTTCTCGGCGGGCTTCAGCCCGCTCATGTCGGGTGTGCATGTCGCGCCCTTCCCCACCGCGTTCCGGTACGGCTGGAGCGAGGAGGAGGCCACCGCCTTCGCGCTGCGCGAACTCGACTACCTGTTCGCCACGCTCACCTCACCCGCGGAGACCGCGGCGTTCGTCGTCGAGCCGATGCTCGGCGAGGGTGGTTACATCCCGGGCAACACGGCGTTCTTCCGGGGACTGCGCGACCGCGCGGACCGGCACGGCATCCTGCTGATCTTCGACGAGATCCAGACCGGATTCGGGCGCACCGGAAAATTCTTCGGACATCAGCACTTCGGCGTGCGCCCCGACGTGATCACCATCGCCAAGGGACTCGCCAGCGGATTCCCGCTCTCGGGCATCGCGGCCTCGCGCGAGCTCATGGCTCGGGCATGGCCGGGCTCGCAAGGCGGCACCTACGGTGGCAACGCGGTGGCCTGTGCGGCGGCAATCGCCACGCTCGAGGTCATCGAATCCGAAGGGCTGGTGGAGAACGCCGCCGCCCGCGGCACGCAACTGCTGCGCGGCCTGCGCGAGAACGCCACCAAGGCGATCGGTGACGTGCGCGGCCTCGGTCTGCTCGCGGGAGCCGAATTCACCACGCCCACCGGCGAACCCGATCCGGATACCGCCGCGGCAGCCCAGCGCGCCGCCGTGGCGAAGGGACTGCTGCTGCTCACCTGCGGCGCCCACTCGAACGTGGTGCGGATGATTCCGCCGCTGATCGTGACCGATACGCAGATCGAGGACGCACTCGCGATCTGGTCGGAAGTCCTCGCCGAGCTGTAGCGCTTTCCGCAGCGACCGCCGCAGGTCGCCCGATCGCTCGTGACCGCTGTGCTCGCGCCGATGAGCACCGACCAGGAAGCAGGACCGCATGGCCCGCTACATCACCATCACCCTGACCAAAGCCGGGGTGGCCTGTCGCGCACGACTACTCGACGCGGAAGCACCGGGTACCTGCGCCGCGGTGTGGGATGCGCTGCCGCAGGAAGGCGACGCGTTTCACGCCAAGTACGCGCGCAACGAGGTCTACACCCTCGTCCCGCGGATCAGCGCGGCCCCGCATCGCGAGAACCCGACCATCACACCGATCCCCGGCGACGTGTGCCTGTTCGACTTCGAGCCGTGGGAGATCGGCAATCCCGCCTACGGCTACGAACCCGGCTCCGCGGCCGAGCACGATCGCGGCGCCACCGATCTGGCCCTGTTCTACGGCCGCAACAACCTACTGATCAACGGTGACCTGGGCTGGGTACCGGGCAATGTCTTCGCCACCATCGAGGATGGGCTCGCCGAGATGGCCGCCGCGTGCAACGCACTGTGGCTGCAGGGAGTGCAAGGCGAGACGCTCGCCTTCGCCCGCGCCTGACCTCGCCTGACTGACCGAGCAGCGGCCCCGGAGCCTCCGGAGCCGCTGCTCGGCGTTCAGGACGCCAGCACGTGTTCGGCGAAGCGGGCCACGGCCAACACCAGATCGTCGGAGTGGCGGGGGCCGACAATCTGTAGTCCGACCGGAAGCCCGGCACGGGTGGTTCCCGCGGGGATGCTGATCGCCGGCTGCTGAGTGAGGTTGAACGGGTAGGTGAACGGCGTCCACTGCGGCCAGCTGTGCAACCCGCTGCCCGGCGGCACGTCGTGGCCCGCCTCGAAGGCCGGGATCGGCACCGTCGGGGTGATCAGGACGTCGTAGTCGGTGTGGAAAGCACCCATGGCGATGCCGATCTGGGCCGCCACGTTCCGCGCGGCGAGATAATCGACGGCCCGGACGGTCTCGCCGCGGTCCCACACCAACCCCAGCTCGGGATCGACCCGCTCGCGGGTGCCATCCGGGAAGTCCGACAACATGGTGGCCGCACCGGCGGCCCACAGCAACTCGAACGCCTCGCGCGGATCGGTGAAGCCGGGGTCGGCCGCGCTGACCAGGAGTTCGGCTTCGGCGAGCTGGGCTACCGCCCCCGCCACGATCGTCGCGACTTCGGCGTCGACCTCGGCGTAGCCGAGCGTTGCCGAGTACGCCACCCGCAGCCCGCGCACGTCGCGGTGCATCTCGGCGCGCAGCGCGGTGACCGGCGGGGCGAGCGCGGTCGGGTCGCGCGGATCGGGCAGCGACAGGATATCCATCAGCAATGCCGCGTCCTCGACAGTGCGTGCCATCGGGCCCGCATGCGCCAGCGGACCGAAAGGACTCGCCGGGTACAGCGGAATCCGGCCATAGGTGGGCTTGAAGCCGACGATGCCGCAGAAGGAGGCCGGAATCCGCACACTGCCGCCACCATCGGTACCGACCGAAACCGGCCCCATGCCCGCCGCGACCGCCGCGGCGCTTCCGCCGGAGGAACCGCCCGCGGTGGTGGACGGATCGACCGGATTTCGGGTGATGCCGGTCAGCGGGCTGTCGGTCACCGCCTTCCAGGCGATCTCCGGAGTGGTCGTCTTGCCGAGAAAGACCATCCCGTCCTCGCGCAGCCGCGCCGCGACCGGGCTGTCGACCGGCCACGGGCCGCTCGGGTCGATGGACGTGGAACCGCGCCGGGTGGGCCACCCCTCGGTCAGGAACACATCCTTGATCGAGATCGGTACGCCGTCGAGTAGGCCGCGGGCATGGCCGGATTGCCAGCGCGCCTCGGATTCCTTCGCCTGCACCATGGCACGGTCGGGGTCGACTAGACAGAACGCGTTGACCGCGCCGTCCCGGTCGGTGATGGCCCGCAGGATCACCTCGGTGGCCTCGACGGGTGACAGTGCCCCCGCCGCGTAGGCCGAAACCAACTCGACCGCCGTCATCGCGGCCGGATCTGTGGGATTTTTCATATCGGGGTAGCTCATGAATGGGCTCCTTCAGCCGGGGACGTACCCCAGCCTTTTGTCGACCACGTTGTCCAGCGGACGTCCGGCGATCCATTTGTCGAAGTTCTTGGTGAACGCGTTGACGATCTCGGTCCGCCAGCCGAGGAAATCACCCGAGTTGTGCGGAGTGATCCGCACATTCGGCAGGTCCCATAAGGGATGCTGCGCCGGGAGCGGTTCCGGATCCACCACATCGAGCGCCGCTGCGGCGATCGATCCGGTGCGCAGCGCGGCAACGAGATCGTCGGTCACAACGAGTTCCCCGCGACCGACGTTGACAAACCTGGCATGTGGCTTCATCGCCGCGAAAGCGCTGGCGTCGAACATATTTCTGGTCTGAGCCGTCAGCGGGGCGATCGCGATGACGTAGTCCGCCTCGGACAGTTCGGCATACAGATCGGTGGCGACGGTGCCGAAATCCGGATCCGCAGCCCGCTCTCGCCGGCCCACCGCGCGGATCGTCATCCCGGCCGCGCGCAGCAGCCGGGCGATCCGCCGCCCGATCGCGCCGGTGCCGACGACCAGGGCGGTCGCCCCTTCGATTCGCTCCGATTCGCGATGGCGCCACTCGTGCTGCTGCTGCAGCAACAGCGAGCCAGACAGATCCTTGGCGAATCCGAGAATCTGTCCGAGCACGTACTCGGCGATCGCGGAATCGAAGACGCCTCGCGTATTGGTCACCACCACATCACTCGCCCGCAGCTCGGGAAACATCGCCGGATCGACACCGGTCGATCCCATGTGTAGCCAGCGCAGCCGGTCGGCCGCGTGCCAGGCGCCGGGCAACGCGCGGGTGCCGAAGTCGTAGACGAACAACGCCTCCGCCCCGCGTAGCGCGGTGGCGAGCCCGACCGCCTCGGTATAGCGAACCGTGGCGCGATCTGCGACGGCGGCCATGAGTTCGGCGTCGGGCACACTGTCACTGTGCAGGACGGCGACAATGGGGCCCTCTTCCACATTGACACACTAAGATCACATCGTATGATTGTCAACAATCCGATCGTGTTCGGAGGTGGTTCCGGCTGAGCGCGAGAGGGGCTCCAGTGGATCTGAGTTTTCCCGACCTCGAGGGGCCCGTTGCGCAACGGGGCATCGGGATCATCGCCCCGTTCGACCTCGCACTCGAACGGGAGCTGTGGCGCTGGGCGCCACTGGAAGTGAGTCTGCACCTGGCCCGCACCCCCTACGAACCGGTCCCGGTGTCATTGGAGATGGCCGAGCTGGTGTCCGACGCGGCCCACTTGACCGCCGCCACGCGCAACGTGCTGCATGTAGAGCCCGAGGTGGTCGCCTACCTGTGCACATCGGGCAGCTTCATCAAGGGCCTCGACTACGAGAAGTCGTTGTGCGACACCATCTGCCAGGCGGGCGCTCAGGACGCGGTGACCACCTCGGGCGCCCTGCTCGAGGCCATCCGCCACCTCGATCTCACCCGAATCTCGGTGCTCACCCCGTACGACGAGATCCTCACCCACCGGCTGCACGACTTCCTCGCCGAGGCCGGGTGCGAGGTGGTCCGCTCCGACCATCTCGGGCTCGGTGGCGGGATCTGGAAGGTCAGCTACCGCACCATCGCCGAGCGGATCGTCGGCGCCGACGATCCGTCGGCCCAGGCCATCTTCGTCAGTTGTACCAACCTTCCGACCTATGACGTCATCGAGCCGTTGGAGCAGGCGCTCGGCAAACCGGTGATCACCGCCAACCAGCTCACCATGTGGGCCTGTCTCGGCCGAATGAAGCTGCCCATGATGGGTCCAGGCAAATGGCTAGCCAACGTTTTCTGAAGGAATCACCTCCTATGCAGGCACCCACCATCGGCTTCATCTACCCCGATCACGCGGCCGAGGACGACTACCCACTGGCCGCGGCGACACTCGGCGCCAACCTCCCAGTAGCGCACATCTATGGCACCGACCTGCACGCCATCCCCGAACTGCTCGACCTGGGCAGCCCGGAGAAATTGCGTGACGGCGCCGCGTTGCTCGCACCGCACCGACCCGACGCGGTGGTCTGGGCCTGCACATCCGGCAGTTTCGTCTACGGCCCCGCCGGCGCCCGCGATCAGGTGCGCGCGTTGGCCGAAGTCGCGGGCGTACCGGCGACCAGCACCAGCCTGGCATTCGCCGACGCCGTGCACGCGCTCGGGCTGCGCACCGTCGCCGTCGCGGCGAGCTATCCCGACGAGGTCGCGCGCCTGTTCGTCGAGTTTCTGGCCGACGCCGGCATCGAGGTCGTCTCCATGTCCAGCGCGGGCATCGACACCGCCGCCGAGGTCGGCACCCTCACCCCCGCCGAGGTGCTACGGCTGGCCGTCGACAACGACCACCCCGAAGCCCAGGCGCTGCTGATCCCCGATACCGCCATGCACACCCTGACCGTTCTGCCGGAGCTGGAGGTGACGCTCGGCAAACCCGTGCTGACCGCCAATCAGGTCACCATCTGGGCCGGACTGCGGCTGGCCGGCGCCGAACCGTTCGTCGCCGGGCTCGGCGCCCTGTTCGAAAGGCAGACCGATGTCCGTCCTTGATTTCGAGCCGGTGAACCGGCAGTCGACCGCGGAGATGATCGCCGACCGGCTTCGCGAAGCGATTATGCACGGCAACCTCACTCCCGGTGCGCAGCTCGGCGAAGCCGATCTCGCGGCGCAGTTCGGGGTGTCGCGGGGTCCGGTCCGGGAGGCGATGCAGCGCCTGGTGTCCGAGGGGCTGCTGCACAGCATCCGCCATCGCGGCATCTTCGTCATCGAGCTGACCCTCGACGACGTCATCGACATCTACCGGGCCAGGACGGCGCTCGAGGGCGGCGCGCTCGAGTTGATCCTGGACGGTCGCCGGCCCCTCGCCTACGAAGCTCTCGGTCCGAGCGTCGAGAAGATGTGCGCCCGAGCCGAATGCGGCGACGTGGTCGGCGTGTCCGATGCCGATCAGGCTTTCCACGAGGCCCTGGTGGAAAGCGCCGCTTGCCCGCGACTGGTCCGCGCCGCCCGCACCCTGCTCATCGAGACCCGCATGTGCCTGGGCGCCCTGCAGACCACTTACCCCGACCTGCGCGAGCAGGCCCGCGAACACGTCGATCTGCGCGAGGCGATCGCCACCGCCGCACCCGACCGGGCAAGGGCCCTGCTGGTCGAGCACATGGAGGACGCCGTGCAACGCCTCCGCCGGCAGATCGGCAACGTGCCCAACGCGATCTGAGCGCGGGCCCGGCCCGCACGGCAGATCGTCAGCGCGAGAGAAAGTCCAGCAGCGCGCGGAATTCCGGGAGCGAGAGGTAGCCGTCACCATCCCGGTCCGCCGCGGCAAGCAGAGCCTCGGCGGGCTCGTCGATCCGACCTTCCCCGACATGACGGAGGAGGGATTCGAGTTCCTCGACCGAGATGCGGCCGTCACCGTTGACATCGAAGACCGCGAAGGCGGCCTCGGCATCGGTGACCTCGATGCGGCCGCCGACCAGGGCAACGTCGAATTCAGCACGGGAAACCAGGAAGTCGCCGTTGGTGTCGGCTGCGGCGACCAAGCGCTCGACCGCCTCGACGTCGACTTCCAGACCCAGCGCGCGGATGCCGTCGGTGATGTCCTCGACCGAGACGAGGCCGTCGCCGTCACGATCCCACAGTTCGAACGTGTCGACCGGGTGTTCTGTCATTGCCTACTGCCTTCGCTGCCACTTCCTACCGGTAGCCGGGGGCGGATTCCGCACCGAACAGCCACCGCATACTGTACGGATTCCGTTGGCGCCGTGCGGTCCAGAACTCAGGACGGGCCGCGTCGAGGCCGGCTACGCGGCTCAACTCGACGTGGGCACCTGGCCGGTGACCGACTTCGAGCCGACGCGCTTCTCGTCGGCGTCGGCGAGCCAGAAGTAGATCGGCGGGAGCAGCACCTCGAGGGCGGTCAGCACGAGCTGGAACCAGTGCGGCCAGCCGTACACCGCGACCGACACGAAACGGGCTACCGCACCGAGCAGGAAGATCCCGGCCAGCCAGCGCACAGTGATCGCCGGGATCGGCGATTGTCGCGCCGCCCAGATCCAGGCGAGGCCGTACCCGACGAAGATCGCACCGAAGAACCTGCTTTGACTGTCGGCGGTCACGCCGGCGGAGCCCAGGTCGGGCACCGCGTCGATCCCGAGTGTGATGTGCAGGAACCCGATGGCCACGCAGGCGACGCCCATGATCAGGGAAAGCCACTTCAATGCCGCGGACATACATCCCTTTCGGATACTCGTCGCGTATCCGCCGGGCGCGCAGGAGAATTCGCATTCCGACCGCTCGGCGATTTAGTTGACGTGCGTCAACTAAGCAACTCTACGGCTTTGGTAGACACGCGTCAACTAAGCTCACGAGGTGAGTACCCGCCGCCGTATGTCGCCCGATGAACGCCGCCGTACGTTGCTCGACGCCGGAGCGACACTGTTCGCCGAACGCCCGTACGACGCCGTGCTCATGGCGGATGTCGCTACCGCGGCGGGAGTGTCCCGCGCTCTGCTCTACCGGCACTTCCCGAGCAAGCGCGACCTTTTCGCCGGCGTCTACGAGCTCGCGTCCGATCGATTGCTGATCGCAACGACTTTCGACGCCGCAGCCCCGCTGGCCGACCAGCTCGCCGCAGGTCTGGACACGCACTTCGACTACTTCGAAGCCAACGCCAACAGCGTGCTCGCCGCCAACCGTGTGCTGGCCGCCGATCCCACGATCCAGGCGATCGTCACCGGTGAGCTCGGCGAGCTGCGCAACCGCGTGCTCGACGCGATGGGGTTGGAGGGGCGCATTCGCGCGGCCGTCTCCTCGATCCTGATGAGTTGGCTCACCTTCGTCCGAGTGCTCACCGTCGACTGGCTGGAGAACGGCACGCTGACGCGCACCGAGATGCGCGAGACGTCGCTCGGGGCATTATTCGGCGCACTACAGCCGGTGATCGACTCAGCCGCTCCGCGGCACGCGCCACCGGGAGCCGGTGACTGCACGGTTCGCGAATGATTCGCGGCCGATTACAGATTGGCTGGGCGCACGACCATGACCGACGCCGCCCGCTTGCCGCTCTCGCGCAGTAGCGCGATCGCCCGGCCGTCCTGGTCGATGGCGGCGTATACGCCCGGCATGCCGATGGGTTCGAGCCAGCGGCCGTTACGCAGGTCCTCAGCCTGCGCCGGATCGATCTCGCGGTGCGCGAACGCGGTCCGCACGGCCTGGTCCATGTCGAGACCGAGCAGCGGCGCGCCGGATTCCGCCGCGGCCGCCAAGTCGTCGAGGGTGCGCGCGTGCTCGAGGGTGAACGGGCCGACCGCGGTGCGGCGCAACGCGGTCAGATGGCCGCCGACGCCCAGCGCGGCGCCCAGGTCGCGAGCCAGCGCACGCACGTAGGTGCCCGACGAGCATTCGACCACCACGTCCAGGTCGACGAACTCGCCGACGTCGCGGCGAGCGAGCACGTCGAAGCGTGCCACCGTGACCGGCCGGGCGACCAACTGCACGTCCTCCCCCGCCCGGTGGCGGGCGTACGCGCGCTCGCCGTTCACCTTGATGGCGCTGACGGTGGCCGGCACCTGATCGATGTCACCGGTCAGCGCAGCGGTGCAGGCGGCGATGTCGTCGTCGGTCAGCTGTCGCACCGGGGTCGTGGCGAGCACCTCTCCCTCGGCATCATCGGTGCTGGTCGACTGCCCGAGCCGAATGGTCGCCGTGTACGCCTTGGTCGTCAAGGTGAGCAGGCCGAGTAGCTTCGTCGCGCGTTCCACGCCGAGCACGAGCACACCGGTGGCCATCGGGTCCAGCGTGCCCGCATGCCCGACCTTCTTCGTGTGCAGCAGCCTTCGACATTTCGCGACGACGTCGTGACTGGTCCAGCCGCCGTCCTTGTCGACGATGAGCAGCCCGCCCAGACCGTCCATCACGCGTCGACGATCGCGGTGAGAATGTACCCGTCGGTGATCAGCCAGCGGCCGTCGAACGAACGTAGCCCGGGCCCGCCGTCGATGGTCTGGCCGGGCACCAGCAGTTCGGTGTGGAAGCTGCCGTGCCCGGAATCGGCGGCGCTGTCTTCGATCTCGAAGGTGATGTGCGCGTCCTCGAAGCCGAGCCAGCGCCCCGTCAGCGGGAACCACGCCTTATAGGTGGCTTCCTTCGCGCAGAACAGCAGCCGGTCCAAGTGCAGCGCGGAGTCGGTGGTCTTCAACCATTCCCGCTCCGGTGGCAGGCTGACCGAGTCGAGCACGCCGTCGGGCAGTGTGTCGTGCGGCTCGGCATCGATGCCGATCGAACGGAACCGCAGTTTGTGCCCCAGCGCGGCGGCGCGATAGCCATCGCAGTGCGTCAAGCTGCCAACGATCCCGCGCGGCCAGACCGGAGCGCCGCGCTCTCCCTTGCCGATCGCGACCTGCGGCTCACCGAGTTGCGCGAGCGCCAGCCGCGCACAGTGGCGCGCACCGATGAAATCACGGCGCCGCTTCTCCACCGACTTGGCGATGAGATGTTCCTCGGCCGGAAACGGCTTCAGGTCCTCCGGGTACGTCAGCAGCTCGGCAGACGCGACACCCGCGGGCAGAATTTTCTCGATCATCATCGACGAGCGTAGTCGAGGGCCGACGCGCCGGATTCCGCCGCCGCCATCGCCCGCGCCGAATCGGTGACCACCTCGCCATTCCACACTGCGGAGGCCGCGAGCCATCGAATGGCTGGATGGCGACCCGGACCAGCCGAGCGGGCGGCACGCGCTCTACTTCAGTCCGCGCCGCCGCTGCGCCTGGCTGCGCATTTCGGCCGCGGCCGCCTCCATTTCAGGCGTCACCTGGAAGTGCCCGCCCCAGGTGTTCAGCGTGCCCGGCGGGTACTGCGGAGTCGGCAGAATCTGGCGCAGCAGCCGCTCGGGCAGACCGCGACGCTGCCATTCGCGCGGATAGCCGAGGGATACCTCTTCGAACCGGACGCCGTCGTAGTGCGACGTGCGCGGAATGTGCAGGTGACCGTACACCGAACAGACCACGTTGTACCGCGTGTGCCAGTGGGCGGTGAGTTCGGTGCCGCACCACAGCGCGAACTCCGGGTAGAACAGCACGTCCGTCGGCTGACGAACCAACGGGAAATGGTTGATCAGCACGACCGGGGTTCCGGGCGCCAGCGCGTCGAGCCTGCGCTCGGTCACCTGTACCCGGGCGTGGCACCACGCGTCCCTGGTGACATACGGCTCCGGCGAGAGCAGGAACTCGTCGGTAGCCACCACATTGCGCTCGCGCGCGATGGCGAGCCCCTCCGCTTTGGTTGTGGCGCCTTCCGGCAGGAACGAGTAGTCGTAGAGCAGGAACATCGGCGCCAGCGTCACCGGTCCGCCGTACTCCTCGGCGCCCGCGCCCTCCCACACCGGGAACGGATCCTCCGGGGTGAGCACATCCAGGTCCCGGCACATCGCGACGAGGTAGTCGTAGCGCGCCACGCCGGAAATCTGCACCTCGTCCTTCACCGTGGTCCACAACTCGTGATTGCCCGGCACCCAGATCACCTTGGCGAACCGGCTACGCAACAGCTCCAGCGCCCACCGGATGTCCTCGGTCTTCTCCCCCACATCGCCGGCCACGATGAGCCAGTCCTCCGGCGAGTCCGCCGTGATCTGCTCGACGATCGGCCGATTCCCCTGGTGCCCGACGTGCACGTCGCTCACCGCCATCAACTTGGGTATCACCACACCTACCTTGGCACATCCGTTCCGGTCCGCGCGCACCGGTCGATCCGAGTGTCGGCTACCGCGGCACCTCGGCGCCGACTCGGGCCCATCGACCCGACGACGCCCGCACCGCGACGGCGACCAGCCGCAACAGCATGAACGCGACCAGTCCGGACCAGATTCCGGCGACACCCCACCCGAAAGCCAGCGACAGCCAGATGGCGGGCAGGAAGCCGAGCATCGCCGCGGCCAGCGTGCTGGTCCGCAAGTAGGCGGCGTCGCCCGCACCGAGCAGGACGCCGTCGAGCGCGAAGACGATGCCTGCCACCGGGATCAGGGCGACGAAAAACCACCACACCACGTGGGTCCGGTCCACGACCTCCGGGTCGTCGGTGAACAGGGTCGGGATGACCGATGCCCCCGCCGCGAAGCAGACGGCGAGGACCACGCTGAACACCTCCGACCACTGGGTGACCCGCCAGGCAAGGCGGCGGGCACCGACGGCGTCGCCGGCGCCGAGTGCCGCACCGGTGAGCGTCTGGGCCGCGATGGCCAGCGAATCCAGGGTCAGCGCGAGGAAGTTCCAGAGTTGCAACACCAACTGGTGGGCGGCCACCGACGCCGCGCCGAACCGGGCGGCGACCGCGGCAGCGGAAACGAAGCAGGCTTGGAAGGCGAAACTGCGGACGATGAGGTCGCGGCCGAGGACGAGCTGGGCGCGCATCACCGCCCAGTGCGGGAGGAGCGAAACCCGTTCGCGGATCAGCGCGTTCAGGAACAGCACCGCCGCGACACCCTGACCGGCGACGTTCGCGACGGCGGAGCCGGGCAACTCCATGCGCGGCGCGCCGAGCAGCCCGTGTACTAGCACCGGGCAGAGGATGCCGGAAACGACGAGTCCAGCAACGACGTAGGCCAGCGGTTTGCGGGTCTGCTGGACGCCACGCAGCCAGCCGTTGCCCGCCATGGCGATCAGGATCAGCGGCACGCCGAACAGGGCGATCCGGATCCAGGCCAATGCGGCATCGGCGATCTCGCCACCGCCCGCAATCGCCGTTGTCAGCGGCACGGCGAAGCCCTGTACCAGCACCAGGATCGTGGCGCCGACCGCCAACGCGATCCAGGTAGCCTGCACCCCTTCGGCAACCGCGCCCCGCTCATCGCCGGCGCCGTGGCGGCGGGCCGATCGCGCCGTGGTGCCGTAGGACAGAAAGGTCAGCTGCGTGCTCGTCTGCGCGAGAATCAATCCGCCGACGGCGAGACCGGCCAGCGCGAGCGCCCCGAGGCGGCCGACGACGGCGAGGTCGAACAACAGGTAGATCGGCTCGGCGACCAGCACACCGAGCGTCGGCAACGCGAGCCCGAGAATGCCGCCGGGCCCGACCGCGGGTGCCGGTTCGGTACCACCGAGCGCCTGCGGCGTCATCGACCCGGCGTCCTGCACGTCACCGGTGCGCATCACGTTCATCGAACCTCTCCTACCCGGGAGATCACCCCAGTACGGCCACCAGTGCGCCGACCAGATCGTCCGGCGTGCCGTACGCCGTGTAGCCCGCTGCGAAGCGATGACCGCCGCCACCCAGCGCCGTGGCTATCTCGGCGACATCGATACCGTCGCCGGTATTCCGCCCGCTGCCGCGTGAGCGCAGCGACACCGTCCACCGGTTGGGCACGGTGCGGGACTCTTTGAATACCGCCGCGACTCCCGCTTCGGCGGTCGTCCGCACGATGTCGATCACACTTTCGATTTCTTCCGACCCCATCCCGTCGACATCGGCGCGGCGCACGAACGCATACACCAGCCCGACGCCACCACGGACGTCCGGCACCAGCTGTGCGGTGCCGAGGACCCGCGACAGCATCGGCAGCCAACCGAACGGGTGGGTATCGAGCAGAGTGCGGGCGATCTCGGCGCCGGCGATACCGGTGGCCAGCAGCCGCTCGGCCAAGTCGTGCGTACCCGGCCGGACCCACCGGAACGACCCGGTGTCGGTCACCAGACCCGCGTACAGGCACTGCGCCACCTCGGGATCGATCGGCACGCCCCACGCGTCGAGCAACCGCGCGATCACACTCGTGGTGGACTCGGCGGCGGGATCGACCAGATTGATCGCACCGAAGCGCGTATTCGACCGATGGTGATCGATCACCAGTGTGGTTGCGGCGCCGGGCAATCGATCGGCGAGCGCACCGAGGCGCCCCACACTGCCGCAATCCACCGTGACGAGCAGGTCGACTTCCGCGGGGACCTCGGCAGGCGCCACCAGATGGCGCACACCCGGCAACTCGGTCATCGACATGGGCAGGTTCGCCGGTTCGGCGAACGACACGCACACCGGAGTTCCGCGTCGGTGCAGGACCAGCGCCAGTGCCAGACCACTTCCGATGGTGTCCGCGTCCGGCTGCACATGGCAGATGACGCTCACCGAGCGCGCAGCGTCCAGCGCTGCCACGGCCGCGTCCAGCCCGGCCGTTTCTCGTATCGTCGTCATCGACTACCGCATGTCACTCATCGGCGTCGCGTTCGACCTTGTAGGGGTCGGCGTCACCCGCGTGCCTGGCATTGGCCGCGACTTTGGCGACCGCGTCGTCCGCGGCACGCGCCTTGTCGAGCAGTTCCTCCATCTGTCGTGCCGCGTCGGGCACGGTATCCAGCACGAACGCCAGCGTCGGGGTGAACTTCACCCCGGTTCCCGCGCCCACCTTGGAGCGCAACACACCCTTGGCCTTCTCCAGCCCGGCCGCCGCGCCGACGTAATCCGGTTCGGCGTCGATGGTTTCGCCCATCACGGTGTAATACACCGTCGCATCCCGGAGATCGCCGGTGACTTTGGCGTCGGTGACGGTCACGAAACGCAGCCGCGGATCCTTCACCTCGTATTCGATCGCGGTGGCCACGATCGAGGAAATCCGCTTGGCGAGTCGACGTGCCCTGGCTTGATCCACCATGGCCGTTTCCTCCTCACTAACTCTGTTCGATGGCGGGGAGCGGCCTCGACGGTCTCGTCCACTGCCGCCTGCGTGCCCGTCACTCCTGCCGCGGTCAGTCTTCTGGTCCGAAGATCCTGCGGCGCACCGCCAGCAACTGTAACTCCGGACGGGCCGCGACATGTCGTTCACATTTGTCCAGCACCTCGGTCAGATGGTTCATTCCCGCGCTGACCATGGCCACGCCCAGCACCGAGCGACGGTGCAGATCGTGTTCTCCGCCTTCGGCTGCGCTGACACCGAAGCGCTGCAATTCGGCCAGGATCGGCCGAATCACCGAGCGCTTCTGTTTCAGCGAATGCACATCGCCCAGCAGGAGATCGAACTCCAGGGCACCCAGGTACACCCACTTACCTCTTTGTGATTCATAGACCGGACGCCACCCGCGTGGCGTCCGGACTCGTCTCATTCGGTCAGTCGCGCGGCTTCTCGCGCAGCTCGTAGGCCTCGATGATGTCGCCTTCCTTGATATCGGAATAGGTGACCGTCATACCGCATTCGTAGCCTTCGCGGACCTCGACAGCATCGTCCTTCTCCCGCTTCAGCGAGGAGATCGACATCGTCTCGGCAATCACCACGTTGTCGCGGAGCAGGCGCGCCTTGGCATTGCGCTTGACCGAACCCGAGGTAACCATGCAACCGGCGATATTGCCGACCTTCGACGAGCGGAAGATGGCCCTGATCTCGGCGCGACCCAGCTCGACCTCTTCGTAGATCGGCTTCAACATGCCCTTGAGGGCCTTCTCGATCTCGTCGATCGCCTGGTAGATCACCGAGTAGTACCGGATGTCGACGCCCTCGCGGTTGGCCAGCTCGGTCGCCTTGCCCTCGGCACGCACATTGAACCCGATGATGATCGCGTTCGATGCCGAAGCCAGGTTGACGTTGGTCTCGGTGACGCCACCGACACCGCGGTCGATGACCCGCAGCCGTACCTCTTCGTCGACCTGGATACCGAGCAGCGCCTCTTCGAGAGCCTCGACGGTACCGGAGTTGTCGCCCTTGAGGATCAGGTTCAGCTCGCTGGTTTCCTTCAGCGCGGCATCCAGATCTTCCAGACTGATCCGCTTGCGGCTGCGTGCGGCCAGCGCGTTGCGTTTGCGCGCATTGCGCCGGTCAGCGATCTGCCGTGCGATCCGGTCCTCATCGACCACCAAGAGGTTATCACCGGCGCCCGGCACCGACGTGAAGCCCACGACCTGGACCGGTCGCGACGGCAGCGCCGCGTCGACATCCTCGCCGTGCTCGTCGACCATGCGGCGCACGCGACCATAGGCATCACCCGCCACGATCGAGTCGCCGACGCGCAACGTACCGCGCTGCACCAGCACCGTGGCAACCGGGCCGCGGCCGCGGTCGAGGTGTGCCTCGATGGCCACACCCTGCGCATCCATGTCCGGGTTCGCCCGCAGGTCGAGGGCGGCATCCGCGGTGAGCAGGACCGCCTCGAGCAGTGCCTCGATATTGGTGCCCTGTTTGGCCGAGATATCGACGAACATGGTCTCGCCGCCGTACTCCTCGGAGACCAGACCGTACTCGGTGAGCTGCTGCCGGATCTTCTGCGGGTTGGCGCCTTCCTTGTCGATCTTGTTGACCGCCACCACGATCGGCACGTCGGCCGCCTGCGCATGGTTGATCGCCTCCACCGTCTGCGGCATGACGCCGTCGTCCGCCGCGACCACCAGGATCGCGATGTCGGTGGCCTTCGCGCCGCGGGCACGCATGGCGGTGAACGCCTCGTGACCCGGGGTATCGATGAAGGTGATCAGTCGGTCTTCCTCGCCGAGGTGCGTGAGTACCTGGTAGGCGCCGATGTGCTGGGTGATACCACCGGCCTCGCCCTCGCGGACGTTGGCCTTGCGGATGGTGTCCAACAGTCGCGTCTTACCGTGGTCGACGTGACCCATGACGGTCACCACCGGCGGACGCTGTTCGAGGTCCTCCTCGCCGCCCTCGTCCTCGCCGTAGGTGAGGTCGAACGACTCCAGCAGCTCGCGGTCCTCGTCTTCCGGGCTGACCACGTGCACGACGTAGTTCATCTCGCCGCCGAGCAGCTCGAGCGTCTCGTCGTTCACCGACTGGGTCGCGGTGACCATTTCGCCCAGGTTGAACAGGGCCTGGACCAGCGCGGCCGGGTTCGCGTCGATCTTCTCCGCGAAGTCCGACAGCGACGCGCCGCGGGCGAGTCGGATGATCTCGCCGTTGCCGCGCGGCAGCCGCACGCCGCCGACGGCGGGCGCCTGCATCGAGTCGTATTCCTGCCGCTTCTGCCGCTTCGACTTACGGCCACGACGGGGCGCGCCACCGGGACGGCCGAACGCGCCGGCCGCACCACCGCGACCGCCGGGGCCACCGGGACGACCACCGCCACCACCACCGGGGCGACCACGGAAACCGCCCGCCGCGCCGCCGCCACCGGCACCGGGCGCACCCGCACCGGCACCGGGCGCACCGCCACCGCCACCGCGGTAACCGCCGCCGGCGCCACCGCCGCCACCGCCACCGCCGGGACGACCGGCCCCGGCGCCACCGGGACGACCTGGTCGACCGGCGCCGGGACCACCGGCGCCACCCGGACGCGCAGTGCGCGAGGGCATCGCGCCGGGGTTCGGACGCGGCGGCATCGAACCGGGGCTCGGACGCGGACCGCCAGGGCGGGGGCCACCTTGACCGGGGGCCGGGCGCGAGCCCTGCGCGGAGCCGGGACGCGGACCACCCTGCGCCGGGCCTGGACGCGGACCACCCGGGGTCGGGCCGGGCCGCGGACCACCAGGACCGGGCGCCGGACGAGGCGCAGGACGCTCGGGAGCCGAGGAATAGGGGTTGTTACCGACCCGCGGGGGTTTGGGTCCCGGACGAGGTCCATGTGCCGCACCGCCGGGACGCTGGCCACCCGGAGTGGGGGTACCGGGACGCTGCTGCTGACCGGGTCGCGGGCCCCCACCCGGCACCGGACGCGGACCGGTCGGGGCCGGCGCCGAGTTGGTCGCACCGGACGCAGCCGCCGGAGCGACGGATTCCCGTGCGGCGGGCTTGGGGGGTGGTCCCGGACGCACGGCGGGACCCGGCCGTACAGCCGGAGACTCGCTGGTCTGCGCGGCGGGACGGACAGTCTCCTGGGCGGCGGGCGCCGCTGGAGCGGGTGCCGCTGGAGCGGGCACCGCGGTCGGGCGCGGGCCGGGACGGGGGCCACCACCCGCGGGCTTCGCGGACGGACGGACCGACGGACCGGGGCGTGCGCCGGATTTGGCGCCGTTCGACGGGGCGGACTTCGCTGCGAACGACTCACGCAGCCGCCGCGCGACAGGTGCCTCCACCGTCGACGACGCCGACTTCACGAACTCGCCTTGCTCCTTGAGCGTTGCGAGTAGTTCCTTGCTCGTGACACCGAGTTCTTTGGCCAACTCGTGCACGCGGGCCTTGCCTGCCACTGCTCTCCTCACTGAGAGGTCGAGCAGCGCCACCGTTCTGGGGACGGGGGCCCGCACGACCTCGGGTTATCTCCGATGGACGTTCATCGTTGGTACTTCATCACGGTGTGCTCATGAGTGCTCGTGCCTGTTCTCGAGGTAACGCTCCAGGGCTGAGATATCCAGATGTCCGGACACTCGTAGTGCTCTGCCGATAGCTCGGCGTCGCTCTGCTGTGCTCAGACAGACCGAAAAGGGGTGCAGCCAGGCACCCCGTCCGGGAAGTCTGCGCCGCGGATCGGGAACGACCTCGACGGTGTGAGAGCCGTCTCCGGCTACACGGTGTCGAGCCACGATCCGCAACAGATCGACGGCCAGCTCGCGCTTTCGGCACCCTATACAAGTCCGCACCGGAGCGGCTGGACGCTGGGGCGTCACCTGCTGCTCGATGGTGCGGTCGGGCGAAGGAACCGAAGGCTCGGACTGAACCTGCGACCACTCTACCGCTGCCCGGTCCCGAACGCCGAACCCGTCCCCCACAGAAGCTGCCGACAGGTCGTCCCGAGGATCGCGCTGGCGGGTTTCCGTCAACTCCGGTGCGCCTCCGTTCGAACCGATCCGCCCAGGTCGGGCGCGGCGTCACTGCGGATATCGATGCGCCAGCCGGTCAGCCGCGCGGCGAGGCGGGCATTCTGCCCCTCCTTACCGATGGCCAGCGAGAGCTGGAAATCCGGGACCACGACGCGGGCCGCGCGAGCCTCGGCGTCGACGATCGTGACAGAAACCACTTTCGACGGTGAGAGCGCGTTGCCGACGAACGTCGCCGGATCGTCGGCGTAATCGATGATGTCGATCTTCTCGCCGGCCAGTTCGCTCATCACGTTGCGCACGCGCTGTCCCATCGGCCCGATGCACGCGCCCTTGGCGTTGACGCCCGGCACGGTCGTGCGCACGGCGATCTTGGAGCGGTGCCCCGCTTCGCGCGCGACCGCGACGATCTCCACCGAGCCGTCGGCGATCTCCGGCACCTCCAGCGCGAACAGCCGCCGCACCAGGTTCGGGTGGGTACGCGACAACGTGATCTGCGGTCCGCGCGTTCCGCGTGAGACACCGACGACATAGCACTTGATCCGATCGCCGTGCTCATAGGTCTCCCCCGGCACCTGCTCGGCGGCCGGGATCAGTCCCTCGGCGCCGTGCAGTTCGCTGCCGATGTGCACCACCACCGTGCCGCGGGCGTTGGCCCGCGCGTCGCGCTGCACCACGCCGCCGACGATGTCGCCCTCGTGTGTGGAGAACTCGCCGAAGGACTTCTCGTTCTCCGCGTCCCGCAACCGCTGCAGCACCACCTGGCGGGCGGTGGTTGCCGCGATCCGGCCGAACCCCTCGGGGGTGTCGTCCCATTCGGAGATCACGTTGCCGTCGATGTCCAGCTCGCGCGCCATCACCCGGACCACGCCGGTCTTCTGGTTGATGTCGATGCGGGCGTTGGGCTGGTGCCCCTCGGTATGGCGGTACGCGGTAAGCAACGCCGACTCGATCGCGGAGATCACGGTCTCGATCGAGATTCCCTTGTCGGCGACTATCGCGCGCAGGGCTTCGATTTCGATGTTCATTCCACGATCCCTTCGGTCGGCGAATCGGACGCTGTCACTGATTCGGATTGCGCATGCGGTATTCCTCGGACTTCAGCGGTGTCGTCGACCGCCACCGCGTCTTCCTGACCCGGGATCGGACGCCCCGGAACGACTCCACCCGCGAGTTCCAGCTCCCGCGCGCCGGGCGGGGAGAACTCGACCTGAACGACGGCGGTGGCGATGTCGGCGAGCGGGACCGTCACGCGGTGCGGATTGCGTTTGCCACCGAGCACCAGTGCGACCGTGTCGCCCCCGAGCGCGCCGACCCTGGCCTCGAACGTCGCCGATCCCGACGGTGACGGCGCGCCCTCGGCCAACGAGATCCGCACCTTCCTGCCGCGCGCTCGGCGCCAGTGCCGGTGAGCGGTCAACGGCCGGTCGATGCCCGGGGTCGTGACTTCCAACAGGTAGGGCGTCTCGCCGAACTCCCCGGCGTCGTCGAGCAGGCCGGACAGTTCCGAACTCAGCGTGGCGATCGAATCCAGGTCGGAGGCCTGGTCGCTGTCCACGGTCACCTGCACCCGCGCCTGGGCGTCCACGTGCTTTCCCGCCGTCGAGATCTCGACACCCTCGAGGTCGAATCCTCGGCGTTCGACGAGTCCAGCCACGAGCTGGCTCACCCTTTCCTGGGTCGGCATGGGCATGTGCGGTGGCTCCTGGTTCAGTTGTGACGCGGAGGGAAATTTCTCTACCGAAGGTCTAGCGTAACGCGCCACGGGAGTGTAAAGGACCGGCGGGCACGGAGTGTGCGCGCCACGGCCGACGCCTCGTCCGAAGGCGTGCCGCGAATCTGGCACGATGATGCCGTGCCCATCCGCCTTCCCGCCCCGCCGCGTGCCGGGTGCAGTTCCGGCATCCCCTCCGACCGGCGCGAGTCCCACCCGTCCGCCCTGAATCGCCGCAGCGCGCTACGACTGGCGAGCGGCGGCACGGTCGGGGCCCTGCTGTTAGGCGCCGCCGTCGGCTGCGACACCGACGACGCCGTGTTCGAACCGGATCCGCTCGCCGCGCAGGAGGTACTGGCGCGCGCCGATGCCGCGGCCGCGTCGGCGGCGATCACGCTCGCACCGCAGCGGCATGCCGCGCTGACCGCGATCGCCACCGAACGCGCCGCGCACGCCGACGCGCTGCGAGCCGAGATCGATCGGGTGATCGGCGTCTACGGCGACGGCACCAAACCCAGCCACAAAACCCGCGAGATCGCCCGAGCACAGTCCGCCGGCGCCTCCGGCGCCGCCGTGCCGCCGAAGCCACCGTCGAACATCGATGCCTTGCGCACCCAGCTCGTCGGATCCCGTCAGTCGGCCGCCGACCTGGCCCGGAGCCAATCCGGATACCGGGCGGGCCTGCTCGCCTCGATCAGCGCGGCCTGCGCCGCCCAAGCGGTGGTTCTGCTCGGATGACCGATGCCGAACGTCGTGCCCTGCTGGACGCACTGAGCGCCGAATACGGCGCGGTGTACGCCTACGGCGTGATCGCCGCTTACGGCGCTCCTGAGCGCGCGGGCGTGGTCGCGGAGAACGTCGCGGCTCATCGCGCCCGCCGGGACGCCACCCTCGACGAACTCGCCAAGGGCGGCGCCAACGTGCCCCCACCGGCCGCCGCGTACCCGGCGCCCTTCCCGGTGACCGATCCGGTCTCGGCCGCCCGGCTGGCCGCGACCGTCGAGACCGACACCGCCGTCGCCTGGCGGGCGGTGGTGGAACGCGGTGAGTCCGAACCGATTCGTCGCATGGGTGTCGACGCGCTGACCGAATGCGCGGTGCGTCTGGCCACCTGGCAGTCCATCCTGGGTACGAATCCACCGACGGTCGCTTTTCCCGGCAGGGTATAGGGCAGGTCCCCACCGATCGAGCAGCGACTTCACTGCCACCCCGGGGACCCCTCACCTGGATACTCGACGAACTCGCCGTTCATCCTTCCCGGAGTGACATAGACGAAGGCTACGGCGATTGATGGCCGACGAAGCCACACCGCCGCTTGGCATGCATGTGCCTGAAAGTCAGCCCATGTCAGGCGCTGATCGGCCGACCTCCGGTGATTGCGCCGACCGGCCGATTCGACGCTCTTCCGGCCCTATCCGGCCCTATCCGGCCCTACGGACGCATCTCGTAAGCACCGTTGTAGGACGCGACCTCGGCCCACACGCGGTCGAAGCGCGGTCGATCCGCGACCGGGGGACGCAGCGCGGAGGCGGCCCAGCCCTGCTGGGCAGGAGTGGCCGAGGGCTTGCCGTACAGCGCCGTGGCGTGGGCGTTGAAATCTCGAATCTGGAAGTCGAAGATCTGGTCGATCAGATCGCGGTCCAGGCCGGTGATCGCGGCCTGCTCCAGAATCAGCTGACCGTAGACCACCAGAGCGAACAAATGCCCGACGGTCAGCATGAAGTCCAGATCCTTGCGCTGCCCGGCATCGGGCGCCGAGCTGCTCAGCAGCGTGCGCAGCGCCTGCGCCTGCTCGTAGAAGCGACCGACGTTGGGGATGTCGGAGTGCTTCTCGTACACCGCGGTCCAGTCCGCGAATTGCACTGCGCTCGCGCCCCGGGCGGGGCCCTGCCGCCAGAAGAACGCGTCGTCGGCGGCATCTCGGCGTGTCCCGACCTCGGGGTAATCCTTCGGATCGAACAGGTAGTTCGGCATGAACTTCAGGATCTGCCCGACATTCACGTGCACCGTGCCCTCCAGCCGTGGCAGCGTGTTGATCAGCCGCTGCACCTCGGCGAAGTAGGTGTTCTTCTCGAAACCCTTGGCCGCCAGCACATCCAGCAGCAGCGTTATCACGGTCTCACCCTCCGAGGTGACCTTGGACTTCGTCATCGGGTTGAACAGCAGGTAGCGGCGGTCCTCCAGGCTCGCGGTGCGGAAGTAGTCGACGGCCCGGTCGCTGAACAGCTTCATCGCGATGATGCGCGCATAGGCGTCGACGAAGTTGGTGCGCACATGCGGGAAATCGGTGACCGGATTGCCGTAGAGGATGCGGTTTCCCGCGTGCGTGATCGCCTCGTAGAACGAGTGCTCGACCATACCGATGCCGCCGTGGCAGAGATTGAACTTACCCACGTTGACGGTATTGAGCGCGGCGGAGAACGCTTCGGGACCGGTGTGCAGGATGTCCTCGGCACGCACCGGGTAGTCCTCCAAGCGGAACGTGCTCACGTACATCTGCTGGTGCACGACATTGCCGAGCAGGTGATAGTTCTCGTGCCGGGAGTCGGCAGCGAACCAGACGTAGCCGTCGGCCCCCTCGAGGTCGGCGCGGCGGGAGAACACCGACACCATGCTGGCCACATTGCCGTTGCCGATGTAGTACTTGGCGCCGTTGGCGCGGAACAGGATTCCGGACTCGGCGTCCGCGCTACCGGGCGTCGTCGGCGTGAGAACCAGGTCTGTGTTGTAGATGTCGGCGCCATGCGTCTGCTCGGACAGGCCGAACGCCATCACCTCGCCCTCGGCCAGATCCGCGGCCGCCCGCCTCTTGGCGTCCTCGTTGTCGCTCTGCCAGATCGGGCCGAGACCCAGGATGGTCACCTGCTCGGCATACCAGTAGGCGAGGCCATAGAAACCCAAGATCTCCGACAACGCGGCATTGCGCGCGGTATCCCAGCGCCGATTCGGGTCGCCGTCGGCGTAGGCCGCCGGAGTGAGGAAGGTGGCGAACAGCTTCTCCTTCTTGACGAAGTCGAGGAACTCCGCCGTCCACACCGCATTCGCGTCGTCGGCGAGCAACTGCTGCTTGCCCCGCCCCTCGAACCACTCGATAGTGGCGCGCAACAGCCGCCGTGTCTCCAGGTCGAACTGCTGCGGGTCGTAGTCGGCCGGGTTGAACAACAACGTGTCGATGCTCGTCATGCCGGTTAACTTACCAGCGGGTAACCGCAGCCTGGACCAGGTCCGTTGTTCTGCGTCCAGCAAATCCGGCCTACGGATGCGTAGGTCGTGATCGGCAGGCTGTGCACCCGCCGTCGCTTCCCGATAGTTGGCGCAGCGGTGTCCCGACGCGACCTGCCCTATGGCCCCCGACCGAGTCGAGTGCCATGGTCAGCTGGGTCAGCGGTGAACTCTGGCTACCACCGCATCCACGGCGGACGCGGCGGGGAGCGCTTCGGCCTCGCCGGTGAAACGATCGCGCAGTTCGACCTTGCCCTCGGCCCAGCCTCGACCGATCACGAGGACCAGCGGCATGCCGAGTAGTTCGGCGTCCTTGAACTTGACGCCGGGCGAGGCCGTACGGTCGTCGAAAAGCACATCCAGACCCCGGGCGTGCAGTCCTTCCACGACTTCTTCGGCGCCTGCGCGCGCTGCCTCGTCCTTGTTCGCGATCACGACGTGCACGTCGTACGGCGCGACCTCGGCGGGCCAGCGCAGCCCCTTGTCGTCATGCTGCTGTTCGGCGATCACCGCGACCATTCGCGACACGCCGACGCCGTAGGAACCCATGGTCAACCGCACCGGTTTGCCGTTCTCACCGAGCACGTCCACATCGAAGGCGTCGGTGTACTTCTTGCCGAGTTGGAAGATGTGGCCGATCTCGATGCCGCGCGCGGACACCAGCGCGCCGCGCCCGTCGGGTGAAGGATCGCCGTCGCGGACCTCGGCGGCCTCGATGGTGCCGTCGGGGATGAAGTCACGACCGGCGACCAAGCCGACGACGTGCTTTCCCGACTGGTCGGCGCCGGTGATCCACCTGGTGCCCGCGACGACGCGGGGGTCGACCAGGTAACGAACACCGTTGGCTTGCAGCGCCTTCGGACCGATGTATCCCTTCACCAGGAACGGATTGTCGGCGAAGTCGGCTTCGGTGAGCAAGTGCACCTCGGCCGGCTCGACGGAGGCGCCCAGCCGCTTCTCGTCCACCTCGCGATCGCCAGGGATGCCGATGCCCAGGATCTCGGTCTTGCCGTCCGGGCGGCGCAGCTTGACGATGACGTTCTTCAGAGTGTCGGCCGCGGTGACCGGGCGGCCGTACTGCTCGGCGATACCCGCGCCGTTGGCCCAGTCGACGAGGGTCGCGATGGTCGGTGTGTCCGGGGTGTCGTGCACGACAGCCGCCGGCTGCCCCTCGATCGACATCGGCTCGGGAGCGGGTGTGACCACCGCCTCCACATTGGCCGCGTAGCCGGATTCCAGGCAACGCACATAGGTGTCCTCGCCGACCGGGCTCTCGGCGAGGAACTCCTCCGACGCGCTGCCACCCATCGCGCCGGAAGTGGCCGCGACGATGACGTAGTCGACGCGCAGCCGGTCGAAGATGCGCTGATATGCCGTACGGTGCGCCTGATAGCTCGCCGCCAGCCCCTGCTCGTCCAGGTCGAAGGAGTAGGAATCCTTCATGACGAATTCGCGACCGCGCAGGATGCCGGCGCGGGGACGCTCCTCGTCGCGGTACTTGGTCTGGATCTGATACAGCGTGACCGGAAGGTCCTTGTAGGAGCTGTACTCCCCCTTCACCGTGAGCGCGAACAGCTCCTCATGGGTCGGACCGAGCAGGTAGTCCCCGCCCTTACGGTCTTGCAGCCGGAACAGGCCCTCGCCGTATTCGGTCCACCGGTTGGTGGTCTCATACGGGTCACGCGGCAGCAGCGCGGGCAACGAGATCTCCTGGGCGCCGATCGCGTCCATCTCCTCGCGCACCACGTTCTCGACCTTGCGCAGCACACGAAGACCCAACGGCAGCCAGGAGTAGACACCCGGAGCGACACGGCGCACATAGCCGGCACGAACCAACAGTTTATGGCTGGGCACCTCCGCGTCGGCGGGATCGTCGCGCAGGGTACGCAGAAAGAGGCGGGAGAGGCGGGTGATCACGAAAGCACAGGATAGTCGTCGCTCGGACGCCGTTCGCAACCCATTATGGTATTCGTTCGTGCTGGTGCTGCTGCCTCCCTCCGAAACGAAGTCCGATGGCGGCACCGGTGCGCCGCTCACGCTGGACTCGCTGGCGATGCCTCAGCTCACGACGGTGCGCGCGCGGCTGATCGACGAGGTGGTTCGGCTTGCGGCAGACCCGAAGAGCTCCCGCACGGCGCTGGGACTGGGCAAGGGGGCGGATGTCGAGATCGCCCGCAACGCCGCGCTGCGCACGTCGCCGACCCGCCCTGCGCTCGAGCGCTACACCGGCGTGCTGTACGACGCGCTCGACGCGCGCTCGTTCACAAAACTTCAGCAGGCCAAGGCGCACGCCCGGCTGGGCATCGGCTCCGCGCTGTTCGGCGCCATCCGCGCGGGCGACCCGATTCCCGCCTACCGACTCTCCGGCGGCTCCAAACTGCCCGGACTGCCGACCCTCTCGGCCGTCTGGCGCGACGCGCTGGCCGAGGCGCTGCACGCGGAGGCCGCGGGCGAACTCGTCATCGACCTGCGCTCCGGCACCTACCAGCAGCTGGGCCGTGTTCCGGGCGCGGTCACCGCGAACGTACTCACCGTGCACCAGGACGGATCGCGCACGGTGGTGAGTCATTTCAACAAGCACCACAAGGGCCTGCTGGCCCGCGCCCTCGTGCTCACCAGGGCTGAACCGACCGACGTCCGAGGCGTGGCGCGGGTGGCGACCAAGGCCGGGTTGCGTACTGAAATCGCCTCGCCGACCGAGCTTCTGATCCTCACCTGACGCGACCCGGCGCCGATAAACGTGTGCCGTCTACGTCGACGACAGGTCAGGCCGGAGGTTCGAGGTCCGGGCCGTCGACCTGCCACCGACGACATCGAGTCGACCCGCACCACCGGCGACCGCGGAAAGCACCGACGAATCGGAAATCGGGTACGGACCGTCGGTCTATCGGACAGGCTTGACGCCGCAGAGTTATACCAGGCCGAGCACACGACATCGGGGCCGCGGCGACGCACACCGATCGAATCGAGGAGATATGCAGACGATCGCGCACTGGCTCGACGGCAAAACTTTCGCGGGCACCAGCGAGGCGACGGCGCCGGTGACCAATCCGGCCACCGGCGTGGTGACCGGACAGGTCGCGCTGGCGAGCGCCGCGGACACCCGCGCGGCGATCGACTCGGCGGCCGCGGCCTTCCCGGCCTGGCGGGACACCTCGCTGGCACGCCGCACCCAGATCCTGTTCCGCTTCCGCGAACTACTCAACGAACGCAAGGAAGAACTCGCTCAACTGATCACCGCCGAGCACGGCAAGGTCCTCGTCGATGCCTTGGGTGAGGTGAGCCGCGGCCTGGAAGTCGTCGAGTTCGCGTGTGGCGTACCGCATCTGCTCAAGGGCGGCTACACCGAGAACGCCTCGACCAAGGTCGATATCTTCTCGCTGCGCCAGCCGCTCGGACCGGTCGCGGTGATCTCCCCGTTCAACTTTCCCGCGATGGTGCCGATGTGGTTCTTCCCCCTCGCCATCGCCGCGGGCAACACCGTGGTGCTCAAGCCGAGTGAGAAAGATCCGTCGGCCGCGCTGTGGCTGGCCCAACTGCTCGCCGAAGCCGAACTGCCCGCAGGCGTCTTCACGGTGCTGCAAGGCGACAAGGTCGCGGTGGATGAGCTGCTGGACAACCCGGGCATCAAGGCTGTCTCGTTCGTGGGCTCGACGCCGATCGCGCGGTACGTCTACCAGCGCGGCACCGCGGCGGGCAAGCGGGTGCAGGCGCTCGGCGGCGCGAAGAACCACATGGTGGTGCTGCCGGACGCCGATCTGGACCTGGCCGCCGACGCCGCGGTCAACGCCGGGTTCGGCTCCGCCGGCGAGCGATGCATGGCGATCAGCGTGGTGGTCGCGGTCGGCGGTGCGGCCGACGAGTTGGTCGGCAAGATCGCCGAGCGGGCCAGGACCATCAGGACCGGCGACGGCACCGGCGCGGCCGACATGGGGCCCCTGGTCACGCGCGCACATCGCGACCGAGTTGCCGACTACGTCGCGGCCGGCGAATCCGCCGGCGCCACGGTGATTCTCGATGGCCGCGACGTCGAGGCCGACGGTGCGGCCGAGGGTTTCTGGCTGGGACCGACGATTCTCGATCACGTCCGCACGGACATGAGCGTCTACACCGACGAGATCTTCGGTCCCGTCTTGTCGATCGTGCGGGTCGACAGTTACGACGCCGCGCTCACCCTGGTCAATGCCAACCCCTACGGCAACGGGACAGCCATCTTCACCAACGACGGCGGGGCGGCGCGGCGCTTCCACAACGAGGTAGAGGTCGGCATGGTCGGGATCAACGTGCCGATCCCGGTTCCCATGTCCTATTACAGCTTCGGCGGCTGGAAGAACTCGCTGTTCGGTGACGCGCACGCACACGGCACCGACGGCGTGCAGTTCTTCACCCGCGGCAAAGCAGTCACCACCCGCTGGCTCGACCCGAGCCACGGCGGGCTGAATCTCGGGTTCCCGCAGAACAAGTAGGAACGCACGGCGACGCGCAGGACAGCGAAAGGACGTCGACTGCCTCTTCCGACGAACGGCGACACCGGGCTCCGGCCGTGCGTGATCGCCGAGGCCGCGGCGAGGCGGCGGGAATGCCGTGGCGCGTCCGCTTGTTCGTTCAGCACATGACCGGAACCGTCATGCTGTCCGACGACCTGAAGAAGCACCTGGATCAGGAGCGGGTGTTCGCCACCGCGGCCACGATCGGACAACCACATCTGACCGTGGTCTGGATCAAGCGCGACGGCGACGATCTACTGTTCTCCACCACGACCGATCGTCAGCAGGGAAAGAATCTCATTCGCGACCCGCGGATCACCGTACTGATCAACCCACCGGACAACCCGTACGTGTACGCGGAGATCCGCGGCGATGCAACGCTCACTCCGGACCCGGACAAGACGCTGCCCGACGAGTTGTCGTTGAAGTACACCGGCAAGAAGTACCTCGACTTCAACCCGGCCGCGGTGCACGATGGTCCGCGCGTGATCGTGCGGGTGACACCGCGCAGGGTCGTGGGCCGGATGTGATCGGCAGGCCAGGTGGGTTCAGGCCTGCTGGGCCTCTTCCTGCGCATGCTGCGCTTTCGCCAGCTGCTGCGGCGTGAACCGCAGCGTCAGCGCGACCAGCACGGCGGCGACGGCGATGAGCGCACACACGAACAGCACCAGGGTGTACCCACTACCCAGCGCGGCGATCTGGGCGGGCGTCATCTCCGCGACCTTGCCGGTGTGTCCTCCCAGCGAGAGCGTGCGCGACGCGGCGATCGGCGTCAGCAGGCCGATGGCCACCGGTGTCGCCAGGTTCATGAACATCTGCCCGACCGCGGCCAGCGGACCGATGTTCGCCGGCGGCACACCGACCAGCACGCACAGCGGCGCGAGCACCATCGCCATGCCGACGCCGAAGCCCATCACGACGAGCAGGGGCAGCAGCGTCGTCCAATACCGCACGCCTCCGTCGAGGGTGGAACCGAACAGCAGCCCGGCGCCGAGCACCACCGCCGAGCAGGCGAGCAGCCAGCGCGGCGCGATGAACAACGCGGCCTTGGAGGCCAGCGCGCCGCCGATGCCGATGCCGACGGTGAACGGAATCGCCGCGACACCCGCCTTCAGGGGGCCGTAGCCGATCACGTTCTGCATGAACTGGGCGACGAAGAAGGTCATCGCGCCGAGCACACCACCGGCCAGGAAGATCAGCAGGAAGGTGGCGACCCGGTCACGGCTGTCGAACAGCGACCACGGCAGCAGCGGGTCCGCCACGCGTCGCTCCATCACCACGAAGACGATGAGCAGCACGACGCCCGCGATCAACGAACCGATGATGGCCGGATGACCCCACCCGAGTTCCGGCCCCTCGGTGGCGCCGAACACGATGGCGGCGCAGGCGATGGTGCCCAGCACCGCGCCGGGAACATCCAACGCCGATCGGTGGTGGGCGGTGTCGGCGAGCTTGTAGACCGCGCCGAGGATGATCAGCGCCCCGATCGGAACGTTGATCAGGAAGATCCACCGCCACGACAGCTGGGTCAGTGCGCCACCGACCACCAGACCGCCGACCGAACCGATGCCGACCATCGAACCGACGATCGCGATCGCCTGGTTGCGCGCCTTGCCAGGAGCGAAAGTCGTTGCCACAAGGGCGAATGCCGTCGGCGCGGCGACCGCCGCGCCCGCGCCCTGGAACGCGCGCGCTCCGATCAGCATCGTCTGATTCTGCGCGAGTCCACACGCCAGCGAGGCGATGGTGAACAGGCCGACGCCCAGGATCAGCATGCGTTTGCGCCCGAAGGCGTCACCGAGCCTGCCACCGAGCAGCATCAGGCCCGCGAAGGTGAGACCGTAGGACGTCACCGTCCACGCACTACCCGCGCTGGACAGCCCCATCTCCTCCTGCAGTCGAGGCAGCGCGAAGATCACCACCGTGCCATCGAGCACGACCATGAGCTGCAACCCGCTCAGTACTAGGATCGCGAGCCCGAAGGCCCGCTGCGTCATCGGGTACTGCATCATCGCAGCGGGATTCTGGAGCACAGTGAGCCACTGTAATTGATGGCAGCACCGTCGCCCGCGCCACGGCGATCCGGCCGGATCCGAGACGAACTGCCGGGTGTCGTGGATTCGGCACGATCGAACGGCCCCGGACGACCGTGATCAGACACCGGCAAACCCGACAAACTCGGACGTCTGAGACACCCCCGGCACCTCGGCCTGAAGGGCGGCGACGGCCGACAACGCCGTCCGATCACCGGTACACCGAAACGACCGGCCTGCGCCGAGCTGGGGCCGCAGCGCTACGCGGTGGGTGATTCGACAAAGTCGGCAGAGAATCCGGCAGTTGGGCCGATCACCACGATCGCCGGCGGGCGGATGCCTTCTTCACGGACCCGCGCGGCGACGGTGGCGAGGTCGGCGCGCAGTACCCGCTGGGTGCGCAGCGTGCCCTCCTGGATGACTGTCGCTGGTGTCTCGGACGGACGCCCGCCGTGCAGCAGTGCCGTGGCGAACTGCTCGATTCGCTCTACCGCCATCATCAGCACCAGGGTGCCGCGCAACCTGGCCAGTGCAGGCCAGTCGACCAACGAGTCCGGGTGATCCGGCGCCACGTGACCACTCACCACCACGAACTCGTGGGTGACGCCGCGATGCGTCACCGGAATACCCGCGGCGGCGGGCACCGCGATAGGGCTGCTGACCCCGGGAACCACGGTGACCGGAACGCCGGCCGCGACGCAGGCCTCCAGCTCCTCGTAGCCGCGCCCGAACACGTACGGGTCACCGCCCTTGAGCCGCACCACGAACTTGCCCGCTTTCGCGCCCTCGACGAGCGCGGTATTGATCGCGTCCTGCGCCATCGCCCGCCCGTAGGGGATCTTCGCCGCGTCGATCACCTCGACCTCGGGCCCGAGTTCGGCCAGCAGTTCCGGCGGGGCGAGCCGGTCGGCGACCACGAGATCGGCCCTGGCCAGCAACCGCCGACCGCGCACGGTGATCAGGTCGGGGTCGCCAGGGCCACCGCCGACCAGCGCGACGCCGGGAACGATCGGCGTCGAATCATCGGTCACCACACCGGATTGCAGAGCCTCCAGCAGCGCGTTGCGCACCGCGGCCGAACGCCGGTGCTGCCCGCTCGCCAATACACCGAGCGTCAGTCCGTCGTAGCGCGCGGTAGCCGGGGTGACGGCGGTGCCGAGCCGGGCGATATCGGCGCGCACGCAGAAGATCCGCCGCCGGATCGCCTCCGCCACCACCGCCGCGTTCGTCTCCGGGTCGTCGGTGCACGCGAGCACGTACCAGGCACCGTCGAGATCGCCGGCGACGTACCCGCGGAGTGTCACGGCGATCCGGCCCGAACTCGCCATCGCCTCGACCGCGGGCGTGACCGCACGGCTCACCACATGCACATCGGCCCCGGCGGCGATCAGCAGACCGAGCCTGCGCTGCGCAACACTGCCACCGCCGATCACCACGACGCGGCGACCGTTGAGATCGAGCCCGACCAGGTAGTTCGGATCGCCCGCGGGCTGGTCTCGGGTTGTGTCTGACGGGTTCGGCACAAGTCTCGAGCCTACGTGCTGTCCGTGCGCGTCCGGCAATCGATCGAGTCGCACCGCGACCACACCGTCTCCGGTGCGCCCGGTCGGTGGCAGGCCGGCCCCGCGCGGTGGACCTGGTCCGGAATCGTCGCTGGGATTCCACGCATCGGCGAAGGCACAGCCCGCTGCGCCGGCCGGAACGCGCGAGGCAAGACGGCAGTGTTCGTCCGACTGACGAACTGTACGTTGCGGGCGAGGGCGACTTGCCTGGACAGTGGACGCATGACGCAGGTGAGATCGGCACAGCAGCTGCTCGGAGTGGCCTACGACGAGGCACTGCGTGGGCTCGCCGAGGGCGGCATCCCGATCGGCGCCGCCCTGTTCGACGCCGACGGCACGCTGCTCGGACGCGGCCACAACCGCCGGGTACAGTCCGATGACCCGAGCATCCACGCCGAAACCGATGCCTTCCGCGCGGCCGGACGGCGGCGCGGCTACGGCCGCACGATCATGGTGACCACGCTGTCGCCCTGCTGGTATTGCAGCGGTCTGGTGCGTCAGTTCGGTATCGGCTCGGTGATCATCGGAGAATCGCAGACCTTCTCCGGCGGGCACGATTGGCTTGCCGAGTGCGGTGTGTCGGTCACCGTGCTCCAGGACCAACGCTGCATCGAGTTGATGACCGAGTTCATCGCGGAGAATCCCGCGCTGTGGCATGAGGACATCGGCGTCGCGGACGGAATCCAAGCGCCATGAAGGCCATCGCCACCATCGATCTCGCCGAGTGGCGGGCGGGCGGCACCGCGGCGTCCGAGGTCGAACGCACGGTCGACGAGGGTCTGTGCCGGGCCGGATTCCTGCTGGTACGCGGCCATGGTGTGCCCGAGGGCCTGTCCGATGCGGTGCGCGCCGCGGTCCGGCGCTTCTTCACGCTGCCGGACACGGTGAAGCAGCGCTACGCGGTGACCGTCGGTGGACGCGGCTGGATCGGTCCGGGCAGGGAGGCGAACGGCTACGCCGAGGCAACGGCCACGCCACCGGATCTGAAGGAGACCTTCGCCGTCGGCGCCGACACCCGTACCGGCGATCCGAAGGTCGACGACGTCTGGTTCCGGCCCAACGTATGGCCGGACGAGGTGCCGCAGTTGCGTGAGCTGATCAGCTGCTACACCGACGCCATGCGTGTGCTCTCCGACGAGTTGCTCGCCTTGTGCGCAGCCGCGCTGCGACTGCCCACCAACCCGTTCGTCCGCTTGGCCGGACACCCCACCTGGACCTGCAACATCAACCACTACCCGGCCATGTCGGTGCTCGGCCGTCCGGAGCCCGGACAGTTCCGCATCGGTCCGCACACCGATTTCGGGACTGTGACCGTGCTGGATCGCGAGCCGGGTGCGGGCGGTCTGCAGGTGTACACCGAACCGGAGGGCTGGGCGGACGCACCCTACGACCCGACCGCGCTCACCGTGAACATCGGCGACCTGCTGGCTTACTGGAGCGGTGCGCGCTGGTCGCCCGGACGGCATCGGGTGCAGCCACCACAGCCGCATGCTCCCGACGAAGACCTGGTGTCGCTGATCTACTTCTACGAGCTCAACCACGATGCGGTGGTGCGGCCGCTGGCACCACCGATCGGCCGTAGGCGCGACCTTCCCCCGGTGGTCTCCGCGGACTTCCTGCGCACCCGCCTGGACGCCATCACCGTCGGCTGACGGTCGACCGGATCACCGGATATTCCCGGACCAGGATGCTGTCGCAGGTCCGCGCGCGTCCTCGGTGTGCCGCGTCGAGCGGACCGGTTGGATTTCATGGCCGTTTCGGCCCGGCACACCGCTGGAACGCTTTACAGTCGCGTATCCGCTCAACCAGTGCGCGCCAGGGGTGCGCACGTCAGAAGGACAACCATGGCCGACGATCCATACCCGGCCCAGCGCCACCAGCTGACTGTCAGCGCTCGCGACCTCGACACGCTCGCCGCGGATCTGGCACGTTGGCTTGCCGCGCGGGTCGCGGCCGACCGGCCCCCGCGGATGTCCGCGGTGGCCCGCCCGGAGTCCGGCGGCATGTCCTGTACGACAGTCCTGTTCGACGCCGAATGGAGCGTGCACGACCGGCGCGAGAGCGCGGATCGTTCGTCGCACGGATAGCGCCCGAAGCCGGATCGTTCCCGGTGTTCGAGACCTACGACCTGGCCACCCAGTACCAGGTGATGGCAGGCGTCGCGGCGGCCACCGGCGCGCCGGTACCCGAGCTGTGCTGGCTGGAAACCGACGAAAAGGCGCTCGGTGCGCCATTCCTGGTGATGCGGCGGGTCGACGGACGGGTGCCGTCGGACAATCCGCCGTACGTGTTCGCCGGCTGGCTGTTCGATGCCAGCCCCGCCGAACGCCTCCGGCTGGCCGACAACACCGTCCAGGTGCTTGCCGAGATCCACGACATCCCCGATCCCGCAGCACGTTTCCCGATGCTGGGCGGACCGGGGCAATCGCTGCGCAGACACGTCGAGGCACAGCGAGCCTCGTATCGGTGGGCGCTGGCGGACGACGGGTTCCGAATCCCGCTCATCGAAAGGGCATTCCAGTGGATCGACGAGCACTGGCCGACCGATCCCGGCCCGGATGTGCTCAGTTGGGGCGACGCCCGTCCGGGAAACATCATCTACCGAGGATTCGATCCGGTGGCGGTGCTGGATTGGGAGATGGCCGCGCTCGGGCCACGAGAAATCGACCTGGGCTGGATGATCTTCACCCATCGGTTCTTCCAGGATATCGCGACGCGAGTCGACCGACCCGGCCTTCCGGACTTCCTGCGCCGCGACGACGTGGTGGCGAAATATCGTGAGGTCTCCGGCTATTCCGCGCGCGACCTCGACTTCTATCTCGTCTACGCCGCGCTGCGCTTCGCGATCGTGATGGCCAGGGTGAAACGCAGGATGATCCATTTCGGTGAGGGCACCGATACCACCGACCGCGACGATTACGTCATGCACCGCGCGTTCCTGGAAGCTTTACTCGACGGAACCTACGAATGGGACTGACCATGCCGGCACCCTTGGACGAATACCCGATCCATCAGACCGCGCTGTCGCTGGCCAGGGTGGCCAGCAGCGACCGGAACTTCTACGACCGCAGCTACTTCAACGCTCACGACCGCGACGGTGGCACGCTGCTGATCACCGGTCTCGGGGTGTACCCCAACCTCGGAGTGACCGACGCCTACGCCGCGGTCCGGCGTGGCGACATCCTGCGGTCGGTGCGGTTCTCCGACGCGCTCGGCCCCCGCGGACTGGAACAGCGGGTCGGCGGATACCGCATCGAGGTGCAGGAGCCGCTGCACCGCATCCGGGTGGTCTGCGAGCACGACGACCTCGGCTTCGATCTCACCTGGACCGGCGCTTTTCCCGCCGTGCAGGAGCAGCCGCATCTCATCCTCGCCGGCAACCGGCCGATCATCGACGCGTCCCGGTTCGCGCAGGTCGGTTCGTGGGCGGGAACACTGCACGTGGACGGCGACGACATCGCGGTCGATCCAGCGGTGTGGACCGGCACGCGGGATCGCTCGTGGGGCATCCGCCCGGTCGGCGAGACCGAGCCGGCCGGACGCGCCGCCGCCGAGCCGTCCGGCGGTTTCTGGTGGTTGTACGCGCCGCTGCGGTTCGAGGACTTCGCGGTGGTCGTGATCGTGCAGGAGGAGCCGGACGGCCGGCGCACACTCAACGACGCGACCCGGATCTGGCCGGACGGACGCACCGAGCAACTCGGCTGGCCGCGGATATCGATCGAGTACCGTGCCGGCACAAGACTTCCCGTCGCGGCGCGGCTGGCGCTGACCACGCAGGACGGCAAGCCGATCGACATCGAGATCACGCCGGGCACCGGAATCCCTTTGCACGTCGGCTGCGGCTACGGCGGCGACCCCGACTGGAAGCACGGCCAATGGAGGGGCCGCGACTGGTCGGATACCAGCCGCTACGACCTCACCGACCCCGCGGTTGTCGCCCGCACGCCCTACGGCGTCATCGACCACGTCGCCCACGCGCGCTGCGGCGATGCCGAGGGCTGGGGCCTGTTCGAACACGCCAGCATCGGCCGCCACGCCCCCACCGGCTTCGCCGACTGGGGGTCGGTCGCACCGTAGCCCAGGGCGCCGCCGCGTCACCGCGTTGTGCCTCGCGCGGCACGAAGTACGTCGTCTCGGTCGTGTGGGAACGATTCGTGCCTCGGCGAACCGGCAACCCGTTCGGGCCGCCCTTCGCCGCGAGTCCGTCGCACTCCAGCCCGACCCGCGCGGATATCCGGGCCCGATGGGCGCGCTGTCCTACCTCGGGCCGCCGAGGCGCGTTGCCGCGATCACCACTCCGCGCACGATCCGCTTGGGTACCAGCAACGCAGCGCCGTCCGCGGCCAGGACCGCCGCCGCCTCGGCGACACTCGACGTCGCGACCGCCGCGAATGTCCGGCTGCCCGGGTTGGGGACGTCGACCGCGGCGAGGACGGCGGCGGAGTAGGACTTGATCGGCACACCCAGCTCAGCGGCCACCGCACGAAGTCCGGGCTCCCCCGCGCGTCGATCGAGTGTGGCAAGGCACCCTATGGTGTTGTCGCAGAGGACTTCTCGCAGCGCAGCATAGATACGGTCCGCCGAGGTGCCCGGCCGGAGTCCGATGCCGACCACGAGTTCAGCCGTCGGCACGAGAGCTCGCGTAGTCCGTCGCGACACGGACGAAACGGGTGATCGCTGCAGGGTTTCCGGCAGGGTGGGTGTGCAGATACGAAGCGTGCACATTACGGATCAGCGTGCCCTCGCGGGCGGGTTCGTCGGCGCTGTCGCGCCAACCCCATGCCGCAACGTCCGACGTCGCGGTAATCAGGCGGGTTCGATGAAATTCGTGCCCGCGCACACGTTCTCCGGTCCGCCACAGCGGGGAATCGGCCAGTGCCACGGCATCTCGGTAGCCCAGGGTCAGTCGCGGTCCGAAGGCGGCGTCGGCACGCACCACGCCCGCCATCGGGTGTCCGTCCAGCGACCTGGTCAGATACAGCAGCCCGGCGCATTCGGCGTGCACCGGCATCCCGCGTCGGGCCGACTCGGCCACAGCCCGCAACAGACCGGTGTTGGCCGCCAGCTCCGCCGCATGCTCCTCGGGAAACCCACCCGGCAGCACCAGCCCCGACGTACCGGTGGGCAATTCGTCACGCAGCGGATCGAACACGACCACCCGCGCCCCCGCCGCCAGCAGCAACTCCCGGTGCTCCGCGTACCCGAAGGTGAACGCCGACCCACCCGCGATGGCGATCAGCGGGCCCCCGTCCACGGTATCGACGGCAACGCCGACGGTGGACTCGGCGGATGCCCGCGAGCCACCGGCGATGTCCGGACCGCGGACAGCTTCGGACGGATCCCACGCCGGGCCGCTCACCGTCGACCGGGCCAGTGCCGTGACAGCGTGCAGATCCACATGCGCGGCGACGAGATCGGTCATCGCGGCAACGGCGGCCGTCGCGGCGGCGCCGTGTTCCACGGCCGGAATCAAGCCGAGGTGCCGGGAGGGAACCGCCAATTCGGCCATCCGCGGCAGCGAACCGAGCACCGCCAGACCGACCCGCTCGCACGCCGCGCGCAGCACCTGGTCATGCCGCACGCTGCCGACCCGGTTCAGAATCACCCCGCCGAGCCGGACCCCACTGTCGAACGTGGCGAACCCGTGCAGCAGCGCCGCCAGGCTCTGACTATGCCCGCGAGCGTCCACTACCAGCAGCACCGGCGCACCGAGCAGGCTCGCGACCTGCGCTGTGGACCCCTCCGCCACCGGCCCGGAGTGATCCGGATCGATCCGCCCATCGAACAACCCCATCGCGCCCTCGACCACGGCGAGGTCGCACCCTCGCGCACCATGTCGATAGAGCGGCACCACGCGTTCGGTCCCTACCAGGACCGGATCCAGATTCCGCCCCGGCCGTCCGGCGGCCAACCCGTGATATCCAGGATCGATATAGTCCGGCCCTACCTTGAACGGGGCCACCCGATGCCCGACCCGCCGTAGCGCCCCTACCAACCCGGTCGCGACCGTCGTCTTGCCACTCCCGGAAGCAGGAGCCGCAACCACCACAGCCGTCACCCGAGCCACCCCGTCGCCGCACGAGGGCTCGGTCGTCTCGCTGAGTACCGCGGCTGGCGGCCACGCAACCGGGAGGGTACGAGGTTGATCACCATTCGATGCCTCTTTGGCCTTTGCGGCCGGCGTCCATGGGGTGTTTTATTTTCGTCATTTCCGTCACGAGGTCAGCGGCGTCGACGAGGCGTTGGGGGGCGTCGCGGCCGGTGATGACCACATGTTGGTTGCCGGGGCGGGCCAGCAGGGTATCGATCACGTCACCGAGGTCTACCCAGCCCCACTTCAGCGGGTAGGTGAATTCGTCGAGGACGTAGAAGCGGTGCTGTTCGGCCCGGAGGCGGCGGGCGATCTCCTGCCACCCGACGAGCGCGGCCGCGGCGTGGTCTTCCTCGCTGTCCTTTTTGCGGGTCCAGGACCAGCCCTCGCCCATCTTGTGCCACTCGACCGGTCCGCCCGCTCCGGTTTCCTCGTGCAGTTTGCCGAGAGCTCGAAAGGCCGCCTCCTCCCCCACCTTCCATTTGGCGCTCTTGACGAACTGGAACACCGCGACATCGAAGCCCTGGTTCCAGGCCCGCAGTGCCATACCGAACGCGGCGGTCGACTTACCCTTGCCCGGCCCGGTATGTACCGCCAGTACCGGCTGGTTGCGCCGTTGCCGCGTGGTCAGCCCGTCGTCGGGCACAGTCTCCGGAACACCCTTGGGCATCGAATCTCCTCGCTATTCCTCGACCGAACTTCGCCCTGAACTCGGGCACTATCGCGCCATGACAACGCTGGCTCCCGAACGGAGTAGGCCGCGGCGAAACCGATCCCGGACGGTGTCCGGTTCTCGGGTAGCAGTTGCGCGCACTCGATCCGCGCGCCCGGAAGGCGTTGCGCGATGGTGGAGGCCCTGCTGTTCACGCGACCCGCAGCGACGCACCGCTCCCATGACCAGAGCCCGCGCGGACGATGTCCGCGACCGAATCTCCGGTCAGCTCCGCCAGTCTCAGATATCCGCCACGCAGGTCGCGGGCGAGGTCGATGGCCAAGCCGAGGCGGATCATGCCGCGTTCACAGTCGACCACGATCGAGGTCACCGCGTCGTTGGCGAGCAATCCCGCGGCGCCGCGCGCGCGCCCGACCGGATCGACGCCGCCGGTCGCGCGGCCGTCGGTCAACAGCACCAGCATCGGCCTGCGGCGCGGGTCGCGGACGCGTTCGCGCCGAACGACGTCACGCGCCCGCAGCAGACCCGCCGCGAGCGGCGTCTTCCCGCCGGTGCGCAGTCCGGACAATCGGCGCACCGCGATGTCGACCGACGACGTCGGCGGCAGCACGAGTTCGGCATCGGCGCCGCGCAGGGTGACGACGGCAACCTTGTCGCGACGTCGGTAGGCGTCCCGCAGTAACGCGAGTACAGCGCCGGTAACCGCCGACAGCCGGTCCCTCGCGGCCATCGAGCCGGACGCGTCGACCACGAACACGATCAGATTGCCCTCCCGGCCTTCCCGGCATGCGCCGCGCAGGTCGTCGGCGGCAAGTTGCAGCGGACCGGCGACGCGTCCACGGGCGCGCTGGTACGGCGCGGCGGCGAATACGGTGCCGAGCAGGTAGAGACCCGAGGTGGTGTCGGTGCTGGGACGCACGACCCGCCCGTGCCGCGATTCGGCACGCGAGCGGCGGCCGGGCGCACCTTCACCGACGCCGGGCACCTCCCAGCGCGGTGGCGTCGCCGCGGCGGAAACCGGTGCGCCACTGTGTCCTTCGCGCGCCTTGCCGCCCCCAGGGCCATCCGGCGGGGAAGGATTCTCGGGTCCGCCGTCGGGGTCGTCGGAGGGACCGTCCTCCCCGGGTTCCGCACGCGCCGGCGGCACGGTCTCCGAGTCGCCGGTGGCTGCGGACGGCTGCGCCTCGGCCGCCGCGTCGCGCATCGCGTCGTCGAGTTGCTCGTCGCTGATGCCGGGCTCGTCGAACGGATCGCGCCGGCGCCGGTGCGGTAGCGCGAGCTCGGCAGCGACGCGCACATCGGCCTCGGTCACCGACTCGCCGCCACGCCAGGCGGCGTGCGCGGTCGCGGCGCGCGCGACGACCAGGTCCGCCCGCATCCCGTCGACGTCGAACGACGCACACAGCGCGGCGATCCTGCGCAACTCCACATCGTCGAGTGCCACCTGTTCGACCCGATCACGGGCCGCGAGAATTCGTTCGGCCACCGCGCGGTCGGCGGCGGCGTACCGCGCCGCGAACCCCGCCGGATCCGCCTCGTAGTCCAGCCGGCGGCGCACCACCGCCATACGTACGTCGACCTCCCGCGACGCGGCCACATCCACGGTCAGCCCGAACCGATCCAGCAGCTGGGGACGCAGCTCGCCCTCTTCGGGGTTCATGGTGCCGACCAGGACGAACCGCGCGGGATGTGAGTGCGAGACACCGTCGCGTTCGATGTGTACCCGGCCCATCGCGGCCGCGTCCAACAAAACGTCGACCAGGTGGTCGTGCAGCAGGTTGACCTCGTCCACGTAGAGCACACCGTGGTGCGCGGCGGCCAGCAGGCCGGGACGAAACGCCTGCTCACCATGACGCAGCACCCGCTCCAAGTCCAGTGAGCCGATCACGCGGTCCTCGGTCGCGCCGACCGGCAGTTCGACCAACCGCGCGGGCCGTGCCCCGGTTTCGTCCACTACGGGCGGCAGCAACTGGGCCAGCGCGCGCACCACGGTCGACTTGGCCGTGCCCTTCTCGCCGCGCACCAGCACACCACCGATGCCGGGGTGCACCGCGCACAGCACCAACGCCAACTGCAGCCGCTCCTGTCCGACGACAGCCGAGAACGGAAACCCGACGTCACTCTCCGACGCGGGACGAACTCGGTGCCTCTGCTCAGACGTCAGGGCGCTTTCGGCATGGGACAAGGACACGCCCCAACTCTAAGCGCGCCCCGACAACCACCGAGCAGCACCCTCCGACCCGACCCACGCCGTCCGATCCGTTCCCACCCGAAGCGCCCACGCCCACACGATGCTGGATCCACTCGGAGCCCGCCCCGAGGCAGATATCCCGAACGACAGAAATACCGGCAGACATCTCGCCGAATTGCCGAAATATTTCATCCAGTCGCCCATCCACAGCAGCGGATCCACAGCCGATCAGACCAACACGACGACCGCTCAGAGCGCAAACCGATCGCGCACAGACCACGCAACCACCAGGGAGCGAGTCTTATGAGCGACGTTCGCGGCCCGGCTCGCGTCCGAGCGACCGACGCGCCCGCGACGAAGTCGCAAGCGGCGGCCCCTCGGGCATATCGGGATAGCA
>NZ_JBEZDE010000021.1:0-127292 GCF_040648115.1 Nocardia sp. NPDC049190 | reverse complement strand
CACGAAACACCCACAAAAAAGGGGCGAATCAGAAAAATCTGAAACCAGAGTCCGAAAACCCAGCAAAACAATCGCCAGCAAAAAGCTGACAAAAATATCCGACCCTCCACACGGGGAGCGAAAGGCCGGAACCAAAAAATTTGGCACTGACATTCATCGACACACTATTGAGTTCTCAAAGAACACACGCACACACATCCAACCCAGAAACAACCGGACCTTCAATGAGGCAACTTTTCAAGCTTAGCTCAGCCATTCACTCGAAAAAAATCGAGTTCTCGATCAAGCTAGTGTGATCGCCAGGCGCTCCTCGTCCTACCTCGTTTCCCGGTCCTCCTGCTCAGCGTTTCCGCTGGGCTTCTCGGCTCCGGGTCGGTGTCCGTGTCGCTCTGACTTGGAATAAGTTACGCGGCGGAAAAGGCTTCGTCAAATCGCCTGCGCAGCGCCCTATTTCGCAGGTCAGAGGAACGCGATCGGCGCGGAAGACGCCGCAATGGCGCAAATGTGATTCAAGCCACCAGAGATCGCGCCGCGACTTTCCCGGTGTTCGCCGAACGCGGGCGTAGTGATCCGACGCCACGACGATAGGACTGTGCCAGGTCGACTCGATAGGACGTCGACTCGAGGTAACACAGCACCACAACAGCGCGCCCAGCGCGCGTGGCCACCCTCCCATCGTGCACGCCCGGTTCGTCCGCGGACGATTGAGCAATGTGGCCCGGACGCGCCATGACCTACGTTGTGGACGAGCCGGACGTCGGATTGCACCCGCGCGATGGCGACCGAGTGGACAACCCGCTGATCCGTTGCGGGACACGAGTCGCACAACGCTGGTGGCAATGCACTACCCGGACGGCATCGCTGTTACTGATCGCGTGGACGATGAGCCCAGCGCGGAGGGATACGCGGGAAGGTCGTACTTCGAGGGACGGCGTACCACCTGTGGGTCTCGGAAACGGGTCTCGGAAACGGCCACCGCTGGTTGTCGCGGCGAAGGCAGCCGGTTGAGGGGAAACGCCAGAAGTCCGACCGTATGTCCGACCACCTCCGACGCGGACATAGAAGAGACGCGGCATAGTAGAGAAGAACCGCACTGCTTGCTTCCAGCGGACCCGCTCCGTGTGTAACCGGTGTGGCAGGTTCGGGCACACCGAAATACGCGCAGCGGCACCACGGCGAGTGCTGCGGCGTCATCATGAACCTATGGCGACGCGGGCGGCGGTTCGGGCAGGCGCATTCGTACAGATCTACAACCCGAGCGTCGGGGAACCGCACCCTTGGTATATCAACGACCACACGGTCGTTCGGGATCATGTCGGGCGATGGCATCTGTTCGGTATCACGCATGCCGAACCCGCGGACCCCTTCGATGAGATCGAATTCGCCCACGCCACCGCCCCGCGGCTGAGCGGTCCGTGGACCAAGCACGCGCCCGCGTTGCAGGTGGACCGGGACTACGGGGAAACCCATCTGTGGGCTCCGTACGTGCTCAGCGCGCGCCGGCGGTACTACATGTTCTACGCGGCAGGCGGCCACGACCGTACCGACGCGGCACTGAACCTGGCCACCTCCACCGACCTGTTCCAATGGACCAGGCAGCCGTCCGGACCGTTGTTCCACGACGGGTACGACGCCCGCGATCCGATGGTGGCGCGGGTAGGCGACCAGTGGGTGCTGTACTACTGCGCGACCAGCGCTTCGACCGGCGGACATCACGTCGTCGCGTATCGCACGAGCACCGACCTGAAACACTGGGGCGATCGGCACATCGCCTTCACCGATCCGACCGAGGGCACCGAAGCCGGCAATACCGAATCTCCGTTCGTGGTCCGGCAGGACGGCTGGTGGTATCTGTTCATAGGTCCCCGCCCGCACTATGTCGGCACCGATGTGTTCCGCAGCAACAACCCGTTCAACTTCCACATCGGCGACAAGATCGGCCACATCGCGGCGCACGCCGCCGAGGTGGTGCACGGCGAGGACCGCTGGTGGATCACCAGCGCGGGGTGGGGCCAGGGTGGGGTGCACCTGGCACCACTCACGTTTCCGCCTACGCGCGTCGCCAAAGCGGTTCCGCGGTAAGCGGTCCGGTACATCGAGCCCGGCTCGATTTCGCGATTCGCGCCATCGCACCCGGTCCCGGCTGGTATCTGTTGATCCAGTCGAACTCACCGAACCACCCATCTACGGGAGGGATCCGGAATGGCCCGTATCGGCGTTATCAGCATTTCCGATGGCCGCGACTATGTGCATGCGGGCATTGCCGACTTCATCGCGTCCACCGAGGACCGCCTCGTGGCCGCACTCACGGCGGCCGGGCACGAGGTGATCCGCGGTGCCGAGCCGGTCAGCGGCAACGCGCTGGCGAGCTCGGTGGCCCGCGCGGTCGCGGCGGCCGGAGTCGACCTGACCGTCCTGCACTATGCCGTCTGGGCGTTCCCGCACTTCACCATGCTCGCGGCCGGCGCGACACCCGGCCCGTTGCTGTTGCTGTCGAACATCGATCCCGTGCAGCCCGGCATGGTCGGCATGCTTGCCGCCGGCGGCGCACTGGATCAGATCGGCCGCAGACACAGCCGACTGTGGGGCGATCCCTCCGATCCCACGCTGATCGAGTCGATCGGCGTGCGAGCGCGGGCCGCCGCGGCCGTATCCAGTTTGCGTGGTGCGACATTCGGACGCTTCGGCGGACGACCGATGGGCATGAACACCGCGGTCGCCAATACCGACCAGTGGCAGCGACTCTTCGGCATCGACGTCGAGGAGATCGACCAGTGGGAGATCGTGCGGCGCGCCGAACTGGCCGACGCCGCCGAGACGAAGGCCGCGCGGGAGTGGCTGGAGCGGTATACCGCCGGCGTGCACTACGACAACGCGAAGCTCACGCCGGAGCTGCTGGAACGTCAGATCCGTTCGTATCTCGCGGTGCGCGAGTTGATCGCCGAGTGGCGGCTGGATTTCTCCGGCATCAAGGGGCAGCCCGAACTCACCCAGTACTTCGCCACGATGGACGTCACGGAGGCATTCCTCAACGATCCCTATGACTGGAACGGGCCGAAGCAGCCACACGTCTGCGCCACCGAGGCGGACATGGACGGCGCGCTCACCATGCAATTGCTCAAGCAGATCGCCGGCACTCCGGTGCTGTTCGCCGACGTCCGGCACTATCACGCCGATCGCGACATCTGGGACCTGTGCAACTCCGGCCAGCACGCCACCTGGTTCGCCGCGCGCAGTGTGGACCCGGCGGAGAACCTGGCGAAGGTGCACCTGTATCCCGAGGTGTTCTTCTTTCCCGCTGGCGGCGCCTCGGTGCACCACGTGGCCGCGCCGGGGCAGATGACTCTCGCGCGGCTCACCCGAATCGACGGCGACTACCGGATGCAGCTGATGCTCGGTGAATTCGAAGACTACGACCAGCAAACAAACGAAGCGCTGATGAAACAGTCCACCTGGGAGTGGCCGCACGCGTTCGCGCGGCTGGACGCGCGCGCGGAGGATTTCCTGTCCCGTTTCGGCGCCAACCACATCCACGCCGTGCCCGGCGATCATCGGGCCGTCGTGCGCGAAACGTGCGATCTGCTCGACATCACGCTGGACGAATTCACCCGGTGACCATGTTCCTCGGCGTCGACATCGGAACCGCCAGTTCCAAGGGCGTGCTCACCACGGCGGACGGCTCGATCGTCGCCATAGCCGAACGGGTGCACGGCGTTTCCAGGCCGCGTCCGGGGTGGGTGGAACACGACGCGGAAGCGGTCTGGTGGGCCGACTTCGTCGCGCTCACCCGGGACCTGGTGCGCGCGGCCGACGGCGCGGCGCTCGACGGACTCGCGGTGTCCGGCATCGGCCCATGTCTGCTGCCCGCCGACGCCGAGGGCAGGCCGCTGCGCCCGGCCATCCTTTACGGAGTGGATACCCGGGCGAGTGCCGAAATCGCCGAACTGAAGGACGAATTCGGCGAGCAGGCAGTTCTCGAGCGGGCCGGATCGCCGCTCACCAGCCAAGCCGTCGGCCCGAAGGCGCGTTGGCTGGCTCGGCACGAACCGGAGGTCGCGGCGCGCACGGCGATGCTGTTGATGGCGAGTTCTTTTCTGGTACACCGCCTCACCGGACGATATGTGCTGGACCATCAGTCCGCCAGCCAGTGCGTGCCGCTCTACGACCTGCGCGGACGCGCCTGGGCCACGGACTGGGCCGAACGGGTGGCGCCGGGTTGGGCATTGCCGGATCTGGCTTGGCCGACCGAGATCGTCGGGCGCGTCACCCCGGACGCGGCGGCCGTCACCGGACTCCCGGCGGGGTTGCCGGTCACCACCGGGACGATTGATGCGTGGGCGGAGGCAGCCAGCGTCGGTGTCCGCGCACCGGGCGACGCGATGATCATGTACGGCAGCACCCTGTTCCTGGTGCAGGTGCTCACCGATCCGCGTCCACATCCCGGGCTGTGGGGCACCTGCGGCACCTGGCCCGACACCTACACGCTCGCCGCGGGGATGGCCACTTCGGGGGCGGTCACCGACTGGCTACGCGAGCTGGTCGGCGGCGAGTTCGCCGATCTGGTCGCCGCTGCCGCCGAGGTGCCCGCGGGTAGCCGGGGCCTGCTCGCGCTGCCCTACTTCGCCGGTGAGCGCACTCCCCTCTTCGATCCGGATGCCAGAGGCATCCTCGCGGGCCTGACCCTCGGGCACGGCCGCGCCGAGCTGTATCGCGCGGTGCTGGAAGGCATCGCCTACGGAGTCCGGCACAATCTGGCGGCGATGACCGAGGCAGGTGGTCGCGCCGGGCGGTTGGTCGCGGTAGGCGGCGGCACCAAGGGCGGCCTGTGGACCCGGATCGTCTCCGACGTCACCGGTCTGCCGCAACAGCTGCCCGCCGAGACGATCGGCGCCTGCCTCGGCGACGCCTTACTCGCAGCCGAAGCCGCAGGTGTCGACACGTCCACGTGGAATCCCGTCATCGACACCGTGGAGCCTTACTCCGAGCACACCGCGAGATACGAGCCCTATTACCAGCACTATCGCGACCTCTACCAGCGCACGGCCGATATCGCGCATTTCCTCGCGACCGAACAACATCGCGCCGGCGCTGTTTCCTGATTCCGATCGTTCATGCGAAGATGCAGGGTTAATTTGTCGGACACAATACGAGGATTTCATGCCCACAGTCACCCTGACCCAGCAGAACTTCGACGCCGTCGTCGCATCCAATCCCATCGTGCTCGTGGATTGGTGGGCAACGTGGTGTGGGCCCTGCAAGTATTTCGCCCCGGTGTATGACGCATCGTCAGACCGGCATCCGGAGATCGTGCACGGGAAGGTCGATGTCGACGCCGAGGTCACGTTGACTACCGCCGCGCGGGTCACCCAGTACCCGACGCTGATGGCGTTCCGCGAGGGCATGCTGGTGTACTCGCAAGCCGGCGCCTTGGCCGCGGACGCACTCGAAGACCTGGTGCAGCAGATTCGGTGGCTGGACATGGACCAGGTCCGCCGGGAAGTCGCCAGGCAGTCCGATACCCAGCAGCTCGCTACGACGGCCGCATCTGCGTCCGGGTCCGGTGGTTCGGACAGGAAGGCCGGGCCCGCCCCCCAGCCCCGCTACGGGTGGCCCGGATTGTGACGACACCGGGCGCGGACCTGTGGCGGCTGGACGGCGCGCGGACCAGATCGATCAGCGCCGAGAATCCCACAGGCGCTCCCGGCGCGGGGGCACGGGCGACCGACGGTACCGGTGCACACGCGGCACGGCTGCTCGGCAGCGGCTGGAAAGTATCGCCCTCGATCGCCCTCGCCGACGGTGAAACCGCGACGCTGGCAGACGTTTCCGGCCCCGGAGTGTTCCGGCACTTCTGGCTGACGACGGAGCGTACCGCTCTGTGTGCGCTGACGCTGCGCATGTACTGGGATGACGAGCCGATGCCCGCAATAGACCTTCCGCTCGGCAATTTCTTCTGCAACGGGTGGGGTGAGTTGGCACTGTTGAGTTCGGAAATGGTGGTCGTCGCCCCGGCCGGCGGACTGAACAGCTACTGGCCCATGCCGTTTCGACACCGCGCGCGAATCACGCTGGAAAACCGCTGCGGGCAGACCGTTCCGGTCTACTACCAGGCCACTTACACCGAAGAGGACCTACCGGACTCCATCGGTTACCTGCACACACGCTGGTCGCGTACGCCCCGGTTGGGCACGCCGGCCGTGCACACGATTCTCGACACGGTCTCGGGTCGAGGCCGCTATGTCGGCACTTACCTCGCCATTCGCCCCGGGGCGCCGGGATGGTGGGGTGAAGGCGAAGTGAAGTTCTATCTGGACGGTGACACCGCGCATCCGACGATCTGCGGCACAGGCACCGAGGACTATTTCGGTGGCGCGTGGAATTTCGACCTCGACGGGACATATCGGACCTATTCCACGTCGTATCTCGGGCTGCATCAGGTGCTGCCGCCGACGGAGATCTATCGACCGGATCAGCGCTTCGGGATGTATCGCTGGCACGTGCGCGATCCGATCTGTTTCGACCGCGATCTGCGCGTCACCGTGCAGGCGCTCGGATGGCAGGACGCCGGAGCATATCTTCCGCTCACGGACGCCGCTATCGCGACTACCGCATGGTGGTATCAGTCCTGATCGAAGGAATCCGCCGGATTCGGTTCCGCACCGTCCGGCGCCATCAGTTCGTCGGCACGCGCCAGCGCCGCGTCCATGCTCGCGGTCAGGTCGTCCAGCGCCGACAGGCCATCCAGTACCGTCATGCCGTCCAGCAGTCCGGTGAGATCGTCGCGCACAGCCCGGAGTTCGGCGATTTCCGGATCGACCGGGAACCACGCCACCGCGGTGTGCCACCACGGATCGTCGGACAGCCAAGCCCACAGCACGTCGCGTACCAGTACCGGGTCGGAAGTGTACAGCTGAAAGGACGCGGTCGACCCGGCCCGATGCTCCAGTTCGTAGACACCGTCGGCCAGTAGACGGGTCCGGATGTGGTGCAGGTCGCCGCGGCTGAGTTCGAGAAGGGGGCAGTGCGGATCGAGTGGTTCGTCGAGCAGATCGCCGAGCACCGCCTCGGTCAGTTCGGACAACGAGGTCCTGTCCCCCGCACGGATGCGCACGTCGGCGGAGTCGCGTGGAGGGGTGCTCACCGGGCCTATTCTGCCCGATGTCCTCGAATACCCGGAATATGGCGAGCGGACGGCGCCTCGGGGTGCATGGTGTTGATATGCGCGCAGGAGCGAAGGCGACGACTCGGCGATCCTCGGTGCTGGAGGTGCCCGACCGGATCCCGATGTCCGGTTCCGTGCTGGTCGGGTTCGAGGGTGTCCGGACTCGTGGAAGGGATCCCGGTGTCGTCGACAAGGAGTCCGCGCCGACTCCGACCCCGATCGGGTCCGGCCACGAGTTCGCGCCCATCGGCGCGTCGACCTCAGGCGCTACACCAGTGCGAACACCCGACAATCCGTCGCTGCCGCATGGCGGCGACGACTGTGGTGCGATCAGGCGAGGCGAGCGCCGGAGCACGACCGACGATCCGGGCCTGGACGTATGACGACAGTCGCGGGAGTGGACAGCTCGACGCAGTCCTGCAAGGTCATCGTCTGCGACGCGGACAGCGGCGAGATCCTGCGCCGCGGGCAGGCAGCGCATCCTGGTGGGACAGAGGTCGCGCCCAGCGCGTGGTGGGATGCGTTGTGCACGGCAAGCGCCGGATTGCTCGACGGCGTCGACGCGATCGCCGTCGCCGGGCAGCAGCACGGGCTGGTCGCCTTGGACGCCGAGGGAACCACGGTTCGAGATGCGCTGCTATGGAACGATATCCGCTCCGCCGCCGCGGCCGAGGACCTGATCACCGAGTTGGGCGGACCGCAGGCCTGGACCGACGCGGTCGGCAGTGTGCCGGTGGCCGCACTGACCATCGCCAAATTGCGCTGGATGGCAGACCATGAGCCTGACCTCGCCGACCGGACCGCGCACGTGCTGCTGCCGCACGATTACCTCACCTGGCGGCTGCGTGGCGGCGAATCGGGGTACGTGCCCGAACCGACCACCGATCGCGGCGACGCGTCAGGGACCGGCTACTGGTCGCCCGGCACCGGCGGTTATCGCGACGACCTGCTCGCCTTGGGTTTTCGCGGACGCACGCCCGCACTCCCCCGAGTCCTCGGCCCGGCCGATGCGGCGGGGCGGACACCCTCGGGCATGCTGGTCGCCGCGGGGACGGGCGACAATGCCGGGGCCGCACTCGGTCTCGATATCGCGGCGGGCGACGTAGTGGTCTCGCTCGGCACCAGCGGAACGGCCTTCGCCCGGACCGACCACGCCTGCGCGGATCCCGGCGGCGCGGTGGCTGGGTTCGCGGACGCGACCGGCGCGTTTCTCCCGTTGGTTTGCACGCTCAATGCCGCCCGCGTCCTGACTTCCACCGCGGATCTACTCGGCGTGGACTCGGCCGCCTTGGAAGCACTCGCCACCCAGGCGCCGCCAGGCGCCGATGGTGTCGTCTTGATCCCCTACCTGTGCGGTGAGCGCACGCCCAACCTCCCGCATACCGCGGGAAGCCTGCACGGGTTGCGGCCGGATGCCATGCGTCCCGCGACCATCGCACGCGCCGCGTTCGAGGGCATGCTGTGCAACCTGGCCGATGCGCTCGACCGTCTCGGCGACGTCGTCGCGGCGCCGCGACGCGTCCTGCTCATCGGCGGCGCCGCTCGATCACCGCTGGTCGCCGACATCGCTGCCCAGATCTTCCGGGTCGAGGTGACGGTCCCCGAGCCGAACGAGTACGTCGCGCTCGGCGCCGCCCGGCAGGCTGCCTGGGCACTCCAGGGTGGGGCCGAGCCACCCGCCTGGCACCCGCGCACCGTCGCGGACATCGCCACACCCTCCGACGACACGATCGGACGGCGGATCCGAGCCGAGTACCGGAAGGCACGCCTGGCCCTCTACGGATGACCGCCGTCTCGGCCGGCTTCGGGTAGGTCCGCTTGTCCAGGCGGCTCGCGGTTCGCGTGGTTGCGCAGCACCGCGCCACGCACCGGAGAACCCTCGCGGACCGGTGCACCGATGAATTTCGGCGTCGAATGACGTCTGCTGTCCAGAGGCGGGGGATCACCCCGGGTCGAGGAGAGGAATCATGACCGATACCGAGGTGCGGACAGCAGTGAGGGCGGAGCGCACCGAGCTCGCGGACCTTTTGTCCGGACTCGATGCCGCGAGCTGGGATGCATCGACGCTGTGTGCGGGCTGGCGCGTACGTGAAGTGGTCGCACACATCACTATGCCGTATCGCGTGTCGGGTCCGCGCTTCGTGCTGGGCATGGTCAAGGCGCTGGGCAACTTCAATCGGATGGCCGATCGCAGCGCACGCGACGATGCCGCGGCGCTCACCAGCGAAGACCTGGTGACGTCGTTGCGGGACAATATCGACCACCCGTGGAAGCCGCCGGGCGGCGGATTCACCGGCGCGTTGAGCCACGACGTCATCCACGGCTTGGACATCACGGTGGCACTCGGACTGGATCGCTCGGTGCCGCAGGATCGGATGCGCCTGGTGCTCGACGCGGTGAATCCCAAGACTGTCAAGTTCTTCGGCGTCGATCTCGAGGGCATCGAGTTGCGCGCCGATGATCTGGACTTCAGCTACGGGTCCGGCGCGGTGCTGTCGGGTTCGGCTCAGGATCTACTGCTCGTGCTGTGCGGTCGCAGACTGCCACAAGGGCACCTCGGCGGGGCACCAGCGGCGCGGTTCACCATTCCCGGTTGAGTATGCGTAGCTGCCGCTGCGTAGGTCGGGGCGCACGTTCGCCGGCGTATCAGCGCCCTGGTCGACCTGTACGGACGACGGATCAGTGGACAGTGGGATCAGTTCGCCGCCTCGTCTCGACGTGCCGCCTCGAGCAGGGAGTCCAGCAACCCGGGAAATCGGGCGTCGAGATCCTCGCGACGTAGTGACAGCAACAGCTCTCTGCCGGATGGTCGCTGCCAAATGACCCCGGCGTCTCTCAGAACCCGCCAGTGATGGGTCAGGTTCGACTTGGCCACCTCCGGCAGGACCGACCCACATCGCCGCTCGGACCCGTCCGCGAGTACTCGCACGATGCGTAGTCGTAGCGGGTTGCCGAGGGCAGTGAGCACATTGGCCAACTGGATCCGAGTCCGCTCGGGATGCGCGGTGATCACGGCATCCAAAATAGCTCTACAGTTGAATTGTACGTATGTATTCGTACTATCCAACTTTGCAGGTCATACCGTGGGTGTCGGCAATTCTCGATTCGACAAGGTCGTGCTCATCACCGGAGGCACCAGCGGCATGGGACTGGCCACCGCACGCAGATTGTTCGGCAAAGGTGCGCAGGTGATCATCACCGGACGCGACAAAGCGCGACTCGCCACCGCGGTCACAGATCTGGCGGCGGCAATCGGGTCGCGGCGATTCCGGGAGACGTGGCGAGTCCGGACGACCTCGATCACCTGGCAGCCGCGATCCGGGATCGATGCGGACGTGTGGACGTGGTCTTCGCCAGTGCTGGGATCGCCGCGTTTCAACCGACCGGCGACATCACCGAGGAAGAGTTCGACCGCGTGGTGGGCATCAACTTCAAAGGCGTCTTCTTCACCGTTCAGATCCCGCCACGCCACACGCCGGTGATCGCTCGACAACTCAGGTGCGGTGTCGCATGCCACGCTCACCGCCGGACCGGCTCGGAGGGACGATTCGGCCACGGCCACCCGAACCCTCCGGGGCTGCGGACGCCGCACACCGCGGTCGCGAATCAATCGCCGACCAGCGCCGGGGTCAACTCGTCGAGACCCGAGATCACTCGGGCGGCCAAGGCCAAGGCATCGGGCGCGGGTGGGTACTCCGGTCTCGGGGCCGCGATGACGCGCATTCCAGCGGCGTGGGCCGAGCGCAGGCCGTTGCTCGAATCCTCGATCGCGGCACACTCGTCGGCCTGTTTGCGCAGGAACGTCGCGACCTCGGTGTAGACGTCGGGTGCGGGCTTGCCGCGGTCGACCTCCTCGGTGGAGAACGTGACGGTGAAGAACTCGATCAGACCGGTCCGGCCGAGTACCGCATCGATCAGCCGGCGCGGCGACGAACTGGCCAGACCTAGCGGCCACCGCTCGCTCATCCGCTGCACCGCCTCGACGGCGCCGGGCAGCAGCGGGACCGCCTCCGCATAGTGCTCGGACATCCGATCGATCACCTCCCGCGCCACCGTCTGCGCCGGCTCGCGGACCCCGAGCTCACCACTGAGGTACTCCGACCATTCCTGGGTGCTCATGCCCATCAGCCGCTGCTGGGTGTCGGGCAGCCACTGCCCGCCCTTCTCCGCGACATAGGCGCGCCGCACCCGCTCCCATACCGGCTCGGAGTCGAGCAGAACTCCGTCCATGTCGAACACGACCGCCGTGATACCCATGCGCACAAAGCCTTTCGCCAGCCGAACCGGTCAGGTGCCGATACGGACCGATGCTCGACTCGGCCCGCTGCCCCTCCGGTAGCGCACCCGGGAGGCGAGTGTGTTGATCGCGCCCAAGCCTAGGGGAAGCAGCTCCGGTCGGCGGGACCTCCACACCCGCCCGGCGAGCATCGGACCGGCGACCTATAACTTGTTCCTATGAACGAACAGCAGGCCGGCGCACTGCCGAACCAGGAACACCACGAGGGCGGGTTCCGGCCGATGGCCGAGCTGGTCGCCGCGCACGAGGCCGCGCGGGACGTCGACATCACTCGCGGTGGACCGCACTACGGCGAGTTCATCGAGCAGATTCGCGGCCTGATGGACCGGGCCCGGCTGGCCTGTCCGTCCGACGAGCTGGCGGTGCAGGCGATCGGTGTACTGAAGGAGCTGAACGACCGGCTCGACGACGCAGTGGTGGACGAGTGGTCGACCCCCACCTGGACCCGGTTCGACCTGCCCGCACGCGGCAACATCACGTTGCCGCCGTTCTTCATCGACCACGTGGATCGCGACGGCGTCGACGCCCGCGTCACCTTCCGCACCTTCCATCTCGGCGGGAACAACGCCGCCCACGGCGGTCAGATCGCCATCGGCTTCGACGATCTACTCGGCATGGCCGCCGCCGTCCACGCTGGCGCGGTGACCAGAACCGCCTCGCTCACCATCGACTACCGTTCGATCACCCCGTTGAACACCGAGTTGACGGTGCGCGCCTGGGCCGAACGGCAAGAAGGGCGAAAGGTATACGTCCGCGCCACGTTGCACCACTGCGAGCGTCTGTGCGCCGAAGCCCATGGTTTGTTCATCGTGCTCCAGCCCGGGCAGCCGTGACCTGTCGCGGGCGCTGACAGGTTGAGCGCTGACACCTACGCGCACACGGATCGCGGATCGCGCCGAGCGTGAACGCTGACGGCGCACGGCACCGTGTCAGCGGGAGAGAATTCCTTTCCGCCGGACGAGAATGGCGCGCGCTGCACGCGCGCACGTCACGCGCAATTGGGTAGCCCCTGCGCGAAAAGCGGTGTAGAACAGCACTTTCGCGACTCGACCCAGCGAGAAATGCGCGCGATGGGTGGCTGCGCGGGGTGTCATGGCGGGGCAGCCCCGGACGCGGCGATCGTCTCGAACGACCGGCGCGCACCGTCCGATCACCGCCCTGGGAAGTGCGCTTCCCGGTAGGCACCGAACCGAGCGTCCACCTGATCGGCGGTCAGCCCGAAATCGGCGAGGGTGTATCGGTGCGCCGGACGCGCTGCCCCCGACGTGCTCTGCGCGTGCAACGCCGCCATCGCCGAGATCGCTTGCTCGGTCCACGGCAGCCCGAAATACCGGTAGATCGACTCGACCGTACCGATCGGATCGCTGACGAAATCGTCGTAGTCGATGTCGCAGAACTGGGCAGGATTGTGCCGTTTGCGGTCCAGCAGGAAGTGGTCCGCGCCGCGCGCCCACAGATCCAGCTGCGTCGCACCGACGACCGGTCCGCGGAACTTCTCCGACCAGCCCGCCGACGCTTGCTCGTTCAGGCTGCAGACCGAGGCGATGATGGTCCGTGGATCGCGGTGCATCTGGATGATCAACGCGTCCGGATAGACCTCGAAGAGAGCGTCGAGTGCGAACAGATGGCTCGGATTCTTCAGCACCCACCGCTTTCCGGCCTCCGGCACGCCGATCAGCTGCAGGTTACGCCGATGCCTTCGATATGCGGGTGCCCAGTCCCGGCCGCGCAACCACGCGGAGTAGCCGGGCAGATAGGCCAGGCATTCGTAGGACACCGACATGGCCGATTGCCGCAGCAACTGCCAGCACTCCTCCACTTGATCGGCCGAGATGTGGTGCACACCCATGAATTCCGGGTGCTCGACGTGATGTTGTTCGTAGGCGGCCGCCAGACGCTGATACACCGGGTTGCTCGTCCAGGTGTCGCGTGGTGGGCGCGGCTGCGGCATCTCGGTGAGCCACATCTCGAGCCCTTGGTGCGCCGGGTCGGCGTTGAGCAGCCGGTGCACCGCCGTCGTGCCCGAGCGCGGCAAGCCGGTCACGAAGATCGGCCGTTCGATCGGCACATCGGCGTGTTCCGGAAAACGCCGCCAGGCCGATTCGCTGAGCAGCCGCGCGATCAGCGCGCCGCGCAGGAAAGCGCGATGCACCTTGTTACCGAGCGGTGTGAGCTCCGCGTCGTCGGCATACGACTCGAGCAGCACCCCGAGCCCGTCGCGGTAGTCGTCGGCCCCGAAGTCGTTCAGTCCGACGACCTTGGTCGCTGACGCGTGCAGATCGTCGATGGTCCCGACGTCGTCTCTTCCGATCACGTTTCATCTCCTCGGTGTCGGTGCGGGACACCCGCACCCGGTCGGGATCGTCAGCGCTGTGCGAAGGTGACTCACGATGATCGAGTGCCCCGGACCTGGTCCGATACCAGCGACCATGACCACTTTGTCCCGCACCGAGTTCAACCGAGCATCCTCTCCGCGACCGCGACCTGCCGCGCCGCGATCCGCGCGCGCCATTGCCGGGGTGTGACGCGCGCCTGGTCATAGAACGGCACTCGCTCGGGTAGGTCGTCGACCGACACCACCTCTACAGTCGGACCGTCGTCAGGTTTCATGTCTCTGGACAGCCGCTGCCAGCGCAACTGCAGGTATCCCCGGGCGTGCCCGGTGCGTTCGATCCAGTTGGCCAGACCGGGGTCACGCTCGCTGACCACGAGGCGGATCAATCCGTCCCGGTCCACGTGTGCCTGGTCCGCGGTGAGGCTGGTCTGGTGGTTGATGTAGTCCAGCGACAGATACCACATGCTGCCGAGCTGGAACCCCTGGTACGGCGCGTCGGATTTCGGCACCGTGATGATCATCGCCTGGTCGTCGTCCAACTCGTAGTGGCCGACCGAGGAGAACTGCGTAGTGAGCCCACCCGGCGTGGAACGCGGCTCGGTCATCGTGTTGACCGGCAAGTTCAGATAGAACCATTCCGGGAAGGCCAGAAAGGTCTGCAGCCGCGCCACCAGCATTTTGCCCGCCACGCCGTACCGCTTGGTGAGCATGTCCATGGTCGGCGGCGGCGGGGTCTCGCCGATCCGGTCGATCCGCTGGATACGGAGGGCGCCCCGCTTCTCGGTCGACCAATCGCTGTGCACCTCGCGGACTACCAGCATCGCCGCGTCGGGGCCCAAGTGCACGTAGCCGGGACGCGCCGGGCCGGGACCGAATCGGAGTTCATAGCGCCCGTCGGAGCCGATCTCCAGCTCGCGGTCGTCGAAGGCGGTGAGGCTGTCGGGCACGTCCACCGGCGAGTAGTCGCCGTTGAGCACCTGAAAGCTCAGGTCCCGCGTGCTGCCGCGCGTGCCGATCACGACGTACTCCGCCTCCGGCCGCAGGTAGGCATGGAAATACAGGGTGTCGGGATTGTCCAGCCCCACCTTCGTGTACGGCCCGGTGGACTGCACGAAGAATGGGAAGTCCCGCTCATAGGCCCACGCCATCTGCAGCGAGGCGCGGATGCTGCCCGCCAGATAGTCATAGCCCTCGATGAGGTCCTGTTCGGTGCGGATATGCCTGGCTTCGGTGATGATCTGCTCGGCGGCGGCGATGGCGTCCGCGAACGGCTGTGTCAGCAAGAGGCTTCTCCAGTGTTCCAAATATGTACCACTCTGGTACATTTCATCTGAGGAAAGATTAGAACGCGTTCTAGGAGTGGTCAATGGTCGGCCGTCGGTCCGCACCCACCGCGCGAGTGGTTCAAGTACTCGATTTCTTCGTCGAGCATCGCGGCAAACGTTTCAGGCTCTCCGAGCTGGCTCGGGCGCTCGACCTGGCGAAACCGACCTGCCTGGGCATCCTCACCGAACTGACCGCAGGTGGCTACCTGGTGCGCGACGCCCACACGCTCAGCTACGGCCTCGGTCCCGCACTGATCGCCGCGGGCCGGGCAGCACAGGACAGCTTCACCATCTCGGCACTCGCCCGGGTCGAACTGGAGAAACTCACCGACCGCTACCGCACGACCTGCACCGCGTCGGCCGTGATCGGTGAGCAGATCATGGTGCTGGAAAGCACCGGGCCGGGCCCGGTCAAGGTCGGGACCACGTACCACTTCGCCCCACCGGTCGGCCTGATGTACGTGCTCTGGGACACCGATGCGGCCTTCGACGCCTGGTTGGCAAAGCCGCCCGCAGTGCCCTTGCAACAGGATGAAGCCCGATTACGCCAGGTCGTCGCCGAGTGCCGCGAGCGCGGATTCCTGGTGGAGAGCACCACCGCGGCCGGTCGCCGGTTGTATTCGCTCCTGGCCGGCGTCGCCGACCGCGATCTGCCCGACGAGCTTCGCGAACTGGTCGGCGAGCTGGTCACAAGCCTCGGCGAGCGGGTCTATCTCGGTGCGGATCTGCGTCCACGCAAAGAACACGCGGTGAGCCTGCTCGCCGCGCCGACTTATCGCGGCGACGGCAGGCAGAACATGGTGCTCACCATGCACGTCGGTGCGTCGATCACCGGCGCCGACATCGCGCGCCGAGGTGCGGCCCTGGTCGCCGCGGCCGATGCGGTGACGGCGAGCTCCGGTGGGCACAAACCATTGACCTATGACCGAAACGTGTTCTAATTTTGCGGTGTGAGCCAGTATGTGAAGTCGACGGACGGCAGCTACGAGCTACCTCACCTGGGCGCGCTCGAGGCCGAGTCGGCGCACATATTCCGGGAAGTAGCAGCGACATTCGAACGCCCGGTGTTGTTGTTCTCCGGCGGCAAGGATTCGGTGGTGATGCTGCACCTGGCGGCTAAAGCATTCTGGCCCGCGCCGCCGCCGTTCCCGGTGCTGCACATCGACACCGGGCACAATTTCGACGAGGTCATCACCTACCGCGACCAGACGGTCGCGCGCTTGGGACTGCGCCTCGTGGTCGGGCGAGTACAGGACGACATCGACGCCGGCCGGGTGGTCGAGGCGACCGGCCCGCGTACCTCCCGCAACCGCCTGCAGACCACTACCCTGCTGCGCTCGATCCAGGAGGGCTCCTTCGACGCGGTCTTCGGTGGGGCACGCCGCGATGAGGAGAAGGCCCGCGCCAAGGAGCGGGTCTTCAGCTTCCGCGACGAGTACGGCCAGTGGGATCCACGCAGCCAACGCCCCGAGTTGTGGCACCTCTACAACGGCAGACACCGGGCGGGTGAGCATATCCGGGTATTCCCGCTGTCGAACTGGACCGAGCTGGACATCTGGAGCTACGTCGCCGCCGAGGGCATCGAGCTCCCCCCGCTGTACTACGCACATCGCAGGCCGGTGGTCCAACGCGACGGAATGCTGTTGGCCTACACCCGCTTTCTGGAACTCCTCGACGGCGAACAACCCTACGACGCCACCGTTCGGTTCCGGACCGTCGGCGACGCGACCTGTACCGGCTGCGTCGAATCCACTGCGGCCACCCCGGGCGAGGTGGTGGCCGAGGTCGCGACGGCGCGCGTCACCGAGCGCGGCGCCACCCGCGCCGACGACCGTATCTCCGAGGCAGGCATGGAAGACCGGAAGCGAGAAGGCTACTTCTGATGACGACCACACTGTTGCGCCTGGCCACCGCGGGCAGCGTCGACGACGGCAAGTCCACCCTGATCGGTCGTCTGCTGTTCGACTCCAAGACCCTCTTCACCGATCAGCTCGCCGCGGTGGAGCGCACCAGCCGCGAGCGCGGCGACGACTATCCGAACCTGGCACTGCTGACCGATGGACTGCGCGCCGAACGCGAACAGGGCATCACCATCGATGTCGCGCATCGCTATTTCACCACGCCGAGAAGAAAATTCATCATCGCCGACACCCCGGGACACATCCAATACACCCGCAACATGGTGACCGGCGCCTCCACCGCCGATGTCGCGCTCATCCTGGTGGACGCCCGCAAGGGCGTGGTGGAGCAGACCCGCCGCCACGCGTTCCTCGCGAGCCTGCTCGGCATCCCGCACCTGGTGCTCTGCGTGAACAAAATGGACCTGGTCGGTTGGTCGCAGGATCGGTTCGAGCAGATCCGGTCGGAATTCGCCCGGTTCGCCTCCAAGCTGGACGTCTCCGACCTGGCGTTCGTGCCGGTGTCGGCGCTGCACGGCGATAACGTCGTGCACCGCGGTGCGAGCATGCCGTGGTATGAGGGCACTCCCCTGCTGCACCATCTCGAAGAGGTGCACATCGCCTCGGATCGCAACCTGATCGATGCACGTTTTCCGGTGCAGTACGTGACGCGCAGGCACGCTCAGGATTTCCGCGGCTATGCCGGAACCGTGGCGGGCGGGGTATTCAAGCCGGGCGACGAAGTAACCGTGCTACCTTCGGGATTCACCACGACAGTCGAGGCGATCTGGGGGCCGGGTGGCACACCGGTCGGGGAAGCCTTTCCTCCGCAGGCGGTCACGATCCAGCTCGCCGACGATCTCGACATCTCCCGCGGCGATCTGATCTGCCGCCCGAACAACCGTCCATTCGCGGGCCGTGACCTCGACGCGATGGTGTGCTGGTTCGCCGAGGACGCCCAGCTCACGCCGGGCGCCACGTACACCATCCGGCACACCACGCGCGCGGTGACCGCCGAGATCCACACCCTGGACTACCGACTCGACGTCAACACACTGCATCGCGACGAAGACGCGGAGTCGTTGTCGCTCAACGAGATCGGTCGAGTCCAACTCCGTACACGACGACCACTGCTGTTCGACCCGTATCGCCGCAATCGCGCTACTGGCAGCTTCATCCTCGTCGACGACGCCACCAACAACACCGTCGCCGCGGGCATGATCACCGGTCCGAGCCTGCCCTCCTCCCGGGTGGTCTGGCATGCCACCGCAGTCGAGCGCGACGAGCGCGCCACACGCGGACTGACGGTCTGGCTGACGGGGCTGTCCGGCTCCGGCAAGTCCACGGTCGCCGTGGAATTGGAGCGCAGATTGGTAGCGGCCGGGCGGCCGGCGTTCCTGCTCGACGGCGACAACCTCAGGCACGGGCTCAACGCCGATCTCGGGTTCAGCGCGACGGATCGCGGGGAGAACGTCCGGCGCGTCGGCGAGGTGGCCAGGCTGTTCGGCGAAGCCGGTGTGGTGGCGGTGGTCTCGCTGATCAGTCCCTATCGCGCCGACCGGGACCGGGTGCGGGCACTACACGAGGCGGCGGGGCTGCCGTTCCTCGAAGTCTTCGTCGACACCCCGTTGACGGTGTGCGAAGCCCGCGATCCCAAAGGCATGTACGCCAAGGCGCGCGCGGGTGAGGTTCGCAATTTCACCGGAATCGACGATCCCTACGAGGCGCCGACGAATGCGGACATCGTCTTGCGCCCCGACCACGGCGACCCCGCGTCGATGGCCGCGACCATTATCGCCCGGCTGACCCGATTGGACTGAGCCCGGCGGACGGAAGACCTCGTCGTCACCGAACGGGAACCCCGGCCGGGGAACGCCGACGTCATATTGTCGGGGCGATGACGACCGACAGACTCCGATGGGATGGGAAAGCCACGTTGGGGTGGAAGGAGGTGCGGTGTTCCGACGCAAGGCGCAGGCCCGGCACCTCGGAAGCCAACGCGCGCAACGCGACGCCCGCCTCCAATCTGGCTAACGCTGCCCCGACACAGTAGTGGACACCGTAGCCGAACGACAGATGCTCCTTGGCTGTCAAGCGTCGCGGGTCGAATGTGTCGGGCTCCGGGAACACCGCGGCATCACGGTTGGCGGCGCCGATCAACAGTAGGCAGCGTGCGCCGGCCGGTATGGTGGTCGACCCGACGGTAACCTCCTTGGTGGTCACGCGCAGCCAGCCGTCGATCGCCGGGCCGAATCGGAGTGTTTCCTCCACGAACGCGGAGACGTCGTCGGGATTGCGCACCAGGTGGTTCCAGCGGTCCGGGACCGAGAGCGCCTGATCGAGTCCGTGCGTGAGTAGTCCAGCGGTGGTTTCGTGCCCGGCGACCAAGAGGTTGAAGGCAAGACTGGCGACCTCGTCCAAGGTCAGCGTGGCGTCGTCTCCATCGCGGTAGCGCAGGGCCCGGCTCACGAAATCGGTACCCGTGCCCGCGTGCGGGAGTCGACCGGTCACCAGGCTGCGGCAGTATCGCCAGAATTCCAACAGCCCCTGCGCCAGCTCCACTTGCTGCCGCGGAGTGGGGAAGCCCCAGATGAGGGCGATCTGTCCATCGGACCAGCGCTTGATCCGCGGGATGTCCGCGGCCGGCACGCCCAGGATGTCGACAATTACCAATAGCGGGAGCACGGCGGTGAACTCGGGGATGAGATCCACGGTCTGCCCGGTCCGCTCGACCAGGCGGGAGACCAATTCGGTGACGCGGTGTTCCACGATCTGCCCGTACTGCTCGGCCGCCGCTTTCGCGGTCGTGCCGAAGGCCGCCCGCAGCGCCTTACGGGTGCGCGGGTGGACCGGAGCGTCCGCGGCAGCCGTGGTCGGTGGCGCCTCGATCTGCGCCACCACCTGTAATGCCTCCGGGCACATGTCGTACACGGGGGCGAGGGTCGATGCGTTGGCGAAGGTCTCACTGTCGCCGAAGATCTCCCGAACCTCACGGTATCCGGTGATCAGCCACATTCCGAGGTCGTCGGCATAATGAACGGTGCGCGCGGAATCCAGCAGTGCACGCCAGACGGACGCGGCATCGGTGCGGTACGAACCGTCGAATGCACCCAGGTCCATATTTCCTCCGGGCCAGCTCACTTCTCCTACGGTGATCCAAGAGTCAACCGTGCGCCCAGTGTATGAACCGAGTGATCGTCGTGTGGGGTGAATACGAACACCAGTGCACGACTTACCCTTCGGAGATGTGCGGCAGTTCGATGTCCGACGCAATCCGACCAACTCTCTCCGCCTCAACTCGAGCGATGCCGTCTCGAGTTTTCACGTGCAGACAGAACACACACGATTCTCGCCGCCGCCGACGCGGGTGCGTCGCCGCGGCGGCGTATCGACCAGCCGCATGACCGCGCTGCCGGACAAGGTCCGCGATCTCTGTTTCCGCCGACACCGACGGGGCGGCACGTAGACGCGTCGGATGCCGAAACCAACGCCTCCGTTGCCGCTGCGTAGGCGCGAACCGCACCTCGGTGACTTCGGCCACGACAGCGCCGTCGTCCACCAGCACCCGACGCATCACGCCGATTCGAGTCGGCCGCCGAGCGCGGAAGAAACTTCATGGATGCCGCCCCCCGCGGCCTGCTCGACTCGGAGGACCGAATTACCGACCACCACTTTCCGTAAGATACAGTGGATTATATTTGTCTCGAAAGGACGGGCTGATGCGGTCGACCTTGCTGTCCCGGCGCGATCTCGATTTCCTGCTGTACGAGTGGCTGGACGTCGAGCAGCTCACCGAACGTGAGCGGTTCGCCGAGCACTCACGGGAGACCTTCGACGCCGTGCTCGAACTCAGCGAGCAGCTCGCCACCAAGTATTTCGCGCCGCACAACAAACTCAACGACGCCAACGAGCCGACCTTCGACGGCGAACGCGTCACCATCATCCCCGAGGTGAGCACAGCGCTGACGGCATTCGCCGACGCAGGGCTCCCCTCGGCCGCGATGGATTACGAACTGGGCGGTGCGCAGTTGCCCGCGACCGTCACCCAGGCGAGCTACGCCTGGTTCCAGGCCGCCAACCCGGGCACCGCCGGCTACCCGTTCCTCACCGTGGCCAACGCGAATCTGCTTGTCGCCCATGGTAATCCAGAGCACATAGCGAGGTTCGTCCGCCCCATGCTCGCGGGGCGCTACTTCGGCACCATGTGCCTGTCCGAGCCGCAGGCGGGTTCCTCGCTGGCCGACATCGTCACCCGCGCCGAGCCGCAGGACGACGGCACCCATCGGCTGTTCGGCACCAAGATGTGGATCTCGGGCGGCGATCACGAACTCGGCGAGAACATCGTGCACCTCGTGCTCGCCAAGATCCCCGGCGGACCCGCGGGCACCAAGGGCATCTCATTGTTCGTGGTGCCGCGGTTCCTGGTCGGCGCCGACGGCGCGATCGGCGAGCGCAACGACGTGGCACTGGCCGGACTCAACCACAAGATGGGCTTCCGCGGCACGGTGAACACCGTCCTGAACTTCGGCGAGGGGCGCTGGACGCCCGGCGGCGCCGCCGGCGCCATCGGCTATCTGGTCGGCGAACCGCATCGTGGGCTGACCTACATGTTCCACATGATGAACGAGGCGCGGATCGGCGTCGGCCTGGTCGCCACGGCGCTCGGCTACACCGGGTACCTCGAGTCGCTCGACTACGCGCGCACCCGCCCGCAGGGGCGAGCGAAGCTGCCCGCCGACCCCGACGGGCCGCAGCGGCCGATCATCGAGCACGCCGATGTGCGGCGAATGCTTCTGGCGCAGAAAACTTATGCGGAAGGCGCGCTGGCGCTGGTGCTCTACTGCGCACGGCTGGTCGACGAACAGCACACCGCGGCCAGCGAAAACGACCGGCGCGCGACGACCCTCCTGCTCGACATCCTGACGCCGATCGCGAAGAGTTGGCCCTCGCAGTGGTGCCTGGAGGCGAACAGCTTGGCCATCCAGGTACTCGGCGGCTACGGCTACACCCGCGAGTACAACGTCGAGCAGCACTACCGGGACAATCGGCTCAACCCGATCCACGAAGGCACGCACGGCATCCAGGGTCTGGATCTGCTGGGGCGCAAGGTGACCCAGCATGGCGGTGCCAGCCTGCGCGCGCTGGACGGGCGAGTCCGGGCAACAGTCGCCGCCGCGCGCGCGGCGGGTGACGAAGCGGCGGCGCTCGCGGCCGATCTGGATTCGGCTTGGCAGCGTCTGGTCGAGGTGACCGCGAGCATGTTCGCCACCGGCGACCTCGAGGCCGCACTGGCCAACAGCTCGGTGTACCTGGAGACGTTCGGGCACACCGTGCTGGCGTGGATCTGGCTCCAGCAATTCCTTGCCGCCGCCGATCGGGCCGGCGACTTCTACGACGGCAAGCGGCACGCGGCGCGGTACTTCTTTCGTTTCGAATTACCCAAGACCGCACCAGCACTCGACCTGCTCGCACGCATGGATACGACTACCCTGCAGATGCGGGACGCCTGGTTCTGACCAGGAGCACCCGGTTCGATACATTTCTGAAGGATGTATCATATCGCGGTGACCGATTCCAGCCAGCGGACCACCCGACCTCCCGGCCGACCGGCCTCGGCGACCAGGGCACAGGTCATCGAACTCGCCCGGCAGGCGTTCCTGTCCGGCGAGCGGGTGGACATCCAGGCGATTGCCGGGCAACTGGGGCTCAGTCGCGCCTCGATCTACCGCTGGTTCGGCTCCCGCGACGGTGTGCTCGGCGCGGTCCTTGCCGGTGAGTTCGAGGCGCTGCTCACCCGCGCCGACGCGCGCCGCCGCTCCACCGGCGCGCGCCGCATCCTGGACGTGCTGTATCGGGTCAACCGCTGGATGACCGACAACGAACCGTTTCGTCGCTACTTCGAGAACGAGCCGCTGTCCGGTCTGCGCATTCTGACCGCGAGCGATGGACCGGTGCAGCCCCTGATCGTCGCCACCGTCCGCAAGCTGATCGCCCGCGCCGAGCAGGAGGACGGTTACCAACCGCCGCTCGAACCGGCACTGCTCGCCTACGCGCTGGTCCGGCTCGGCGAGGCATTCCTCTACAACGACAACGTCGCAGGCATCCGCGGCGACGTCGACCGATTGCACGAGGTGCAGGCGGCGCTACTCGGCATCCCCGAGGCAATCGCTCGGTAGCCGAAACGTCGCCACGTGCCGTCGTCTCCGAGCGGACCTCCGGCACGCGCGACTCGGCGCGATCGTCGCGCTGTTCGGGTTCGCGGCTGTCCTGGCAGGCGCGGACCCGGCAGCGGCGACCGGCGCAACAGCACTCACCCGCCTCTCCTCCAGCGCCGTTCGGCTGCTGCTCGTGCTGGTGCTGTCCATCGGGTTGATCGCGGTCGGCGCGACCGTCGGACGCCGCACCGACTGCGCCCGCCCGCACAGTCGTCGCCGGGCCCGACGCCCGCCGCACCGACGCCGCAGGAGGTTCCTCCGCCCGGGCGATCGTGGCGCCCTTGGTCGTGTGGCTGTTCGCGTCTCCGTTGAGATCGCCGTTAGCCGTGCGTGATTCGACGATCGTACGGGCTGTCGACAGTGTCGAACCGTCATGGCCGGCCGCCGGCGACACCGTCGGATTCGCGACGAGCCTGCCGGAGAGGTACTCGATCGCCTCGACCACGAGTGGCGATCCGATCGCCGGGTAGCCGACCGGCCCTGCACCGCCTGACTGGCGTACTCAGGACGCGTCGGCGACGATCACCACGCCTGCTGACGCATCGAGCAGAGGGATGGTGCGTCGCGCGGCGTCGTCGACGTGCACGCGTGGGTGCGGCGGCAGTCCGGTGTCGTAATAGGTTCCCGGACCGTAGAATTGGCCGTACTTCACTACCACACCGCCGATGTCGATCACGGCCGTCTCGTGCGCCTGGATCACCTCGCCCCGTCCCCCTGGGGGCGCCCAGGCAATGCTCTGCGCGAGGAACCGATTCGCTCCGGCGGCGCTCGCGGCGGTGAGGAGATTGTGGGTACCTTCGGTCCGGATCCGTGTATTCGCCATGGCACGTTCGGGCAGGAGCGCGGCGTCGTCGGGCAGATCGGTGAGCTGATGCATCACCATCTCCGGCTGGAACGCGACAACGGCAGCGGTCAGTGCTTGCGCGTCGTAGACGTCACAGACAATCGGTTCCACTCCGGCAGCGCGCAACTGGTCGACCTTCGCGGCGGACCGCGTCATTCCCGCGACAGCATGCCCCGCCTCGATCAGCAGCGGAACCAGCCGGACTCCGATGACGCCGGTCGCACCGGCCAGGAAGATACGCACCGATCCACCATAATCCGCCCCCTTCCGACCACCGGCGGCTCGGTCACGACACCCCAGGAACCCGACCACCAGCACATCCACTCCCGACCGCCCAGGGCGCGCCGGTACCACCGTTCACCGCGGTCTCGCGACCAGGACACGGATTCGAGAGGTTCTTTCAGACCGGGGTGATCGGCAGTCGCAGCGCGGCAGGGGCGGCCGCCGGGACCACCGGGTTCTTCGGCTCGATCGGTGCGAGCCGACGATAGGCCGCGCCGAGGGCCGGGCGCTGATCCTCCTCGCCCTTGTTCGGCCACAGCGCCATGGCTCGTTCGGCCTGAGCGGTGATGGTCAGCGACGGGTTCACACCGAGATTGGCCGAAATGGTCGAGCCGTCGGTGATGTGCAGGCCCGGGTGTCCGTAGACCCGGTGATAAGGGTCGACAACACCGGTTTCCGGCGTGTCCCCGATGGCGCAGCCGCCGATGAAATGGCCGGTGATCGGAATGTTCACCAGGTCGGTCCAGGCGCCTTGCGGGATGCCGTCGATCTTCTCGGCGATCCGCCGGGTCACCTCGTGTCCCACCGGGATCCAGGTCGGCGGCGCGGCGCCCGACGCAGGTCTGGTGGTCATCCGCCTGCCGAACAGTCCGCGCTCGGTGTAGGTGACGATCGAGTTGTCCACGCTCTGCATGACAAGCACGCCGACCATGCGCTCGGACCAGTGTCGCGGGTAATGCATCCGGAACAGGTTGCGACGCTGCGCGATCAGCGCCCGCACCCCGAGCAGCCATCGGGCCGTGCCGTCGCGGCCATCCACCAGGACCGTGGTCAGCAAACTCATCACGTTGCTGTCCTTGCCGTAGCGGACCGGCTCGATGTGGGTGTGCTCATCGGGGTGGATGGACGAGGTGATCGCGACGCCCTCGGTGAAGTCGGTGTCCTTGCGCAGCGAGCGCGCGGCAAGAACCTGCTCGGAGTTGGTGCGGGCCAGATGTCCGAGGCGCGGGGAAACCCGCGGCAGACTGCCGTTGTCGCGCAGCCGGTGCAACAGCTTCTGGGTGCCGAGCGCGGCCGCCGCGAAGATCACCTGGTCGGCGGTGAACATCCGCCGGCTCTTGCGCACCCATCGACCGGTGCGCACCGTCTCGACCTCGTAGCCACCGTTGGAACGCGGCCGCACGCCGGTCACCGTCGTCAGTGAATGCACGGTCGCACCCGCCTTTTCCGCGAGATAGAGATAGTTCTTCACCAAGGTGTTCTTCGCACCGTGCCGGCAGCCGGTCATGCACTCACCACAGTGCGTGCAGGTCGAACGGGTCGGTCCGACTCCGCCGAAGTAGGGGTCCTCGACCTGTTGACCCGGACGAGAGTCGTTGTCCGCGAACAGCACACCTACCGGAGTGCGTCGGTAGGTGTGACCGATCCCCATATCCTCGGCGACCTCGCGCAGGATCCGGTCGGCCGGCGTCGTTGCCGGATTCTCGGTGACGCCGAGCATCCGTGTGGCCTGGTCGTAGAACGGCGCCAGTTCCGCGCGCCAGTCGGTGATATGCGCCCACTGCACATCGCGGTAGAACTTCTCCGGCGGCTCGTAGAGCGTATTGGCGTATACCAGCGATCCGCCACCGACACCGGTGCCGCTCATGATGAAGGTGTCGTTGAGCAGGGTGAGCCGCTGGATGCCGTAGCAGCCGAATCTCGGGGCCCACAGATACTCGCGCAGATGCCAGGAGTTCTTCGCGTACTCGTCGTCGGCGAAGCGACGGCCTGCCTCCAGCACACCGACCCGGTAACCCTTCTCGGTCGACCGCAGCGCGGCGACGCTGCCGCCGAAGCCGGATCCGATCACGAGCACGTCGTAGTGGCTGTCCATGCGCTCGAGCGTAAGACGACGAATGCCCGGACCGGCGGAGATATCCGGACGCGATATCGAGATCCGCGGCCGACATCGCGGCACACGCGCCACCGACGGTGTGGGTAGAGTCCTGCGCCCGCGCCTGTCAGCCCACCTCGCGCTCGGCGACTGTCGCCAGGCGCTCGCCGAGCGCGTTGACCTGGTCGCGCAACGCGATCATGGTCTCGAACGGATACCCGACGGCGCCGAGCACAGACTCGATCATCTCCTTGGCGCGCCCCTGGAGCGCGTGTCCCGCCTGGGTCGAACTCAATTCGACCGCGCGGCGATCGCGCTCGCTGCGCACACTCTGCACCAGTCCGCGCGCCTGTAGTCGCTGGATCAGCGGCGAGACGGTGCCGTAAGCCAGGCGTAACTGCTCACCCAGTTCCTTCATGGTCATGCCCGGCCGCTGCCAGAGCGCCAGCAAGGCCAGGTATTGAGGGTAGGTGATCGCCATCGAGTCCAGGAACGGTCGATAGGCGGCGGTCATCGCGCGCGAGGTCGAGTAGAGCGCGAAGCACAGCTGATCGGCGGGCGCGAACAGGTCGTGCTCCGCGTTCAGCGCGCTGGCGGGCGCCGCGACCACATCGACACGCACCGCTGGAGAGGGATGCGCTACTTCGGGCATCAGAGCACTCTACTGTAGCGATTTCGTCCCCAGAAATGCGTCGTCGGCGTGCTGGCCATACGCGTGTCATGAGTCGATATCGCCACTCGCCTAACGCCGCTGAACCGCGCGGTGACCCAGGGTTGATGACTTCCTGATCCTTCCGACTATGTCCGCCTACCCGATTCGGATCCGGACCTCGACGATTCTGCGGGTATCCCCGACGAATTCTGTATTGCGGATACGCTATCCGCGTCGCTGAATGTGACAACCGGCCCGCTACGGCAGTCGCGCCGGGAGCCTGCTGTCAGTGCTCTACGACCAACCATTTTCTGGCGGCGGTGCATCTCGTGTCGCTGTGCACGATCGGCCGCGCGAGCCCGTATCGTCGCCACCGCGCGCCAGAGATGCATCACTTGCTCATTCTGCGATGGGTATGCCACTGAAACCCGCGCCGTGGTGAGGGGCGGCAGTCGGAATGACGGCAGCCGCACCGGTCGGCATCCGAAACGCTGTCCGGACGACACGATGTCCGGTTGGTTCCACGCATCCTGCGGCAGTCAGTGCACGTCGAACAGAACAACCGCGATGACACGGTAGGGAGAAGCAATGTTCACACATAACAAGGATCTCCAGTTCGAAGTTCGCGTCGACCGTCCCGATCCACGCTTCGCCACTCTCCTGCAGGAACAATTCGGTGGAGCCAACGGCGAGCTGAAAGCCGCGATGCAATACTTCAGCCAGGCATTTCTGCTGCGACGCAAGCATCCGAAGACCTATGACCTGTTCATGGATATCGCGACCGAGGAGTTCAGTCACCTCGAAATAGTCGGTTCCATGATCACGATGCTGCTGGACGGACTCAACGACGACTTGAAGCAGGCGAACGAGCGGTGCGACTGGATGCCGGTCATCGCGAGCTCCGACGGACGCGACCACGCGATCCACCAGGTAGCGGTGAACCCGCTGTATTTCGGCCTGACCGGGGGCGGCCCCGACGTGAGCAATTCCGCCGGCGTGCCCTGGTCGGGGGCCTACGTCAATGCCAATGGCGAGCCGTCGGTCGATTTGCGCAGCAATCTTGCCGCGGAATCCCGCGCCAAGATCGTCTACGAATACCTCAAACAATTCACCGACGACCCCGGTGTACAGGACACGCTCTCGTTCCTGATGACCCGCGAAATCGCGCACTTCCAGCAGTTCACCGCAGCCCTCAACGACCTGCCGGTCAATTTCCCGCCAGGAGCGCTCCCCGGCGACGACCGGTTCCAAAATGTCGCGTTCAACATGTCCAACGGTTCGGGTAGCGCCCGCGGCCCGTGGAACGAAGGGCGAGGCCCGTGGCCCGCGGGTACCGAGTGGCGCTACATCGACAATCCGGTCACCGACTGGCTCAGCTCGGATGAGCACACCAATCACGGCGCCGAGACCAACCCCCATGGCGGGCCGGCGGTGCACGGCACCAAGCCCTTCACCCACGAATCGCACATGCCCGACTGAGCCCGCACGGCATGCTGTGCACTGTCAACGGTGACAAAATCTGGTCGCACGCGGCGCCAAGGCACCAGCGAATTTATCGAACGGCGCGTGGCCACTGGGTCACGCACCGTGAATTCGCCCGTAGATCGGGCCGTGTTTCAAGCTGCGGCGTCGCGGTATCACCACCATGAGCTCGCTGGCACATCGTGTCGACGCGTGCCTCGAGGATTGGGATGGAGGAACCGTGATGTCGGACAACACGCGACACCAGTCGCGAATCGAACACCCGCCTGGATTTCCGGATCGGATGCGGACTACGCGCAGTCACGCCGGCGAGACAATCGAAGACGGCCATAACATCCCGGGCATCGTGTTGTGTGCATTCGGCATCATCGCCTTGGTATTGACGCTGACCGCGGCAGCGTACGGGTTCATGGGCTGGGCGGTGGTGGCCGCGGTGTGCGCCGCGGTGTGCGGCGGCACCGGAGTGATCTGGGTACTGCTGGCACACAAGCGCGTGAAAAACCGTGAGGGATTGGCGCTAAGCGATCAAATGGGTCACTGAGCGGCGAATTCTCGGGTAGACCGACAGACCCCCGGAACGAGTCCGCCGCGACGGAACGCAGCTATGTAGGAGGTGCCTCGATGCCGAAGGAATGGACCGACAAGCAAGAACGGCAATATCAACACATCGAAGCCTCGGCAGAGACCCGAGGCGAAAGCGTTCGGCGTGCGAAAGAGATCGCAGCGCGGACGGTCAACAAGAACCGCGCCCAGGCCGGGCAGACCGAAACCGCGAGCAAAACCTCGCTAGACGACATGTCGCCGCAGAAGCGCGGTGGGCAACGTTCTCATCGTGGTTCGACCGGTCCTACTCGCGACCAACTGTACAGCGAAGCCAAGAAACGGGGTATCAAAGGCCGTTCAACCATGAGCAAAAAGCAGCTGGCCGACGCGCTGGGCCGCAGCTGAATGCGCGGATAGGCGCTGTAACGGCGCACTTCGCGCTGACCCGATGCCACAACACCGAAGGAACGAGATCCGCATGAGCAGACAAGACACCACTACCTTGCTGGCGCAGCTGCGCGCTGTCCTCGACCTGACGAACACCGAAATCCAGATCGCCGAAACCCGGATCGCGCAGGCCCGGACCGAAGCTGTGCGCCGCGAGTTGTCCGCCAACGCTGACAACGCCCGAGTACGCGCCAAGGCGATCGAGGCCGCCATCCGCGAACTCGGCGGCGTCCCGGAATTGATCGGCCCCTTCCTCGGACGAGCCGCCGCCGTGGTCAAGGCGATGGTCGAACAAGCCCAGCCGTTCGATGAAGCCCTGCTCGGCGACCTCGCCCTCGAACACCAACTCCTCGACCGTGCCCGGTACATCAAGGCCCTCGCGACCACCTCCCAGCTCCCCGACGTCGTGACCTTGGCGGACCGGTTGATCATCGCGCACTCGGCGACCGTGGACTGGCTGACCACCGTCCTGGCCGAGGACGCCCTCGGCGGTCCGGCCGCACTGCGGCGCACTCCACTCCAGGCGGCCACCGGGACGGCGGTGAAGCTGGTCAACATCCCCGTCACCTGGTCCGCCCGCGGCCTCGATCGGGCGCTGGACACCGTCCGCGGGACCACACCCGCACTCGGTGAGCTCCTCGCCCAAGGTGCACACGCAGGCGACATTGCCGTCAAAACCCTCACCGCCTCGCGCGACGCCGCCCTCGAGACCGCCGAGCAGGTCACCCGCCGCGAAGGCGCCGACACCGCCGCCGACGCCTTGCATTCGTTCCGCACCACCACCGGCGTTCTCGAGCCCGACGAACTACCCGTCGACGACTACGACGAACTGAACGTCGGCCAAGCCATCGCGGCGGTCAAGGACCTGACCGAACCGGCAGACATCCGAGCGATCGTCGCCTATGAGGAAGCGAACAAGGACCGCCAAGGCGTCGTCTCAGCCGCCCAGACCCGGCTCGCGGCGATCGCGCAAGAAGTCACCGGCCTCAACTGACCTTTCCCGGGGGCCTATCCGCGGACGGGATGCCGCTCAGACAGCGACGGGCACGTCGCTGTCTGAGCGGCATCGTCTCGGTCCTGCACGACAATGAGCCGATGTCGAGGCCTGCTCGGCCGTATCGTTCTCGACCTCTCGAGTGGCGTACCTCTGGTTGGATATCCGCTCAGCGGATCCAATCCGCTGTTTTGCAGCGTTTCGGAGCGGGTCCACCGGGTATCGCGAGGGTGAATCCGACTACGAGACCGACAGAGTTCCCATGACGATCGCTCACCTGCCCCTGAAGCCGTTGCCCGCGGCGCGTGGCCCCCTTTCTGATGCTGTGAACGACGTCCTGCGCCGAACACCTGGCTCGCCGGTCCCTCCACTCGGGACGTCGGACCCGTTCGGCGAGGACATGCACGCCGCCCTGCACACCGTGTATGAGCTGCACTATCACGGCCATCCGCAGGTCGATCCCGGATGGGAGTGGGATCCGTGTCTCCTCGGATTGCGCGCCGATATGGAAAGACTCTTCACTGATGCGCTGCACAACGGTGTTGTCGGTGGCGATGATCTCGACGCCGAACTAGCGGGTCTGCTGACGCCGTCCGACGAGTCCACGAGCATCACTCGCTTCCTACGTGACGAGGGCGCCTGGTGGCAGCTGTGCGAGTATTTCGTGCACCGCTCGATCTACCACCACAAGGAAGCCGACCCTTACGCATGGGTGATTCCGCGGTTGCGTGGGCAGGCGAAGGCGTCGCTGGTCGCGGTCGAATACGACGAATTCGGTGGTGGCCGTGGTGAACGAGTGCACGCGCAGCTATACGCCGATCTGCTCGCCGCGGCGGGCCTGGATCCCGGGTACCTGCACTATTTCGACGCCGTGCCGGCTCCGATGATCGCATTGGTGAACATGATGTCGCTGTTCGGTCTGCACCGGATACATCGGGGTGCCCTGGTAGGACATTTCGCGGCGGCCGAGATCACCTCCCCACTCAGTTCCCGCAATATGGTGTACGCGCTGACACGGCACGATGCCGACCCGGCGTGCGTGCTGTTCTACCGGGAACACGTCGAGGCCGACGCCGTCCACGAACAGATCATGCGTCACGACGTAATCGGCGACCTGCTGGCACGCGAACCAGACGAACGCGCTGCCGTCGTGTTCGGCATGCAGACGACAGAATTGATGGAGGGCCGTTTCTCCGACCATCTCCGTACCGCGTGGAACGCCGGACATAGTTCGCTACGCGATGACACCTGGCACGCCGATGATGATTAGGCCGCTGCCGACCGGTCGGGTGTTGCCCTCACCCCGGCGTGTCCTCGCCGGACGGGATTTCGATCTCGTCCTCGCGGACCCGCCCTCCGTACCTGCACCACTACGAGCCGCATCCCGAAGCAGCACGGCATGGGACATGGGCGTGGACGGGCGGACCGTTCTCGACCGGTTGTGCACAACGCCCTCGGAACTACGCCATCCGCGTGGCGTTGCGTCGATCGTGCAGTCGACGATGGCCGGGGCCGATCGCATGGTGCCGTCGCAATGGCAACGCGGCCTGAAAGCCGCGGTAGTCGCACACCGGAACATACCTTCGGTCCGGTACTGCGCGGCCGCGAAACCTGGTTGCGCGCCGTTGGTTCGATCGAACGCGATCAACACACCGAGGACCTGGTGGTGACACGCGGTGACCGCCTCGGCGCGTGACCCACGGCGGGTGATCTACACCGCCGACGGACCTGCCCTCATCGAAGGTCCGGTCGAGCTGGTCACCGCCGATGGTGAAACTATCCATTGCGACCGTTTCATGGTCGCACTCTGCCTGTGCAAGCGATCGCGGAACTATCCCTTGTGCGACGCCAGCCACCGCACCCGCCGCCCACAAGGGCAATGAACCTGCTCGTCAGCGATGGGTGTCTGAGGTGTGGCTTGTCGCGCTGTGTGCGCTGCCGCCTTCACCGTATGTAGCCAAGGGCCCCGACGTAGACGTCTTGACGCTCATTTTCGCAGTTCAGGGATGAGCCGAGCGGCGTTAGGGTGGAAGGGGGAGCGTGCGAGGAGTCAAAAGATGAGCACCACCATTGTGATCGTGATCATTGTCGTCGCCATTGTGGTCATTCTGCTTGCGGCCGGCGTGTGGGTGATGATGCGCAAACAGCGCGAGCACCGGCGTTTCGAAGCTGAGGGCATCCGTGACCGCGCAGCGGAACGGGAATTCGAGGTCGGTGAGCAGAAGGCGCGGGCCGACGAGATCGCCGCCAAGAGCAGAGCGGCACAGGCCGAAAGCGAGGCCAAGGCGGCGCAGGCCGAGCAGCTTACTCAACAGGCGCAGATGCGGCGCAGCGAGGCGGCGGACGCGCGAACCGAAGTGGACAAGGAGTGGGAGCGCGCGGACAAGGTCGATCCGGACTCGAAGCCGGCTCGCACACAGCAGGAGGGTGATGCCGACCAGCCGTCGCACCGCCTCTGACGCCGACTCCGAGATGCGCCGGCTCTCCGGATCGGGATGAAATGAGCACGGCGCGTTCCCGACCTGCGTTGCGTTCAGCGGCCACCAGGGTGGGTCGAGCTGTCGGACGCCGACGGCATCGGTTGACGAGCCGTCGAACTCGACAGCCGCTGTCGCTCAGGGTCAGGGTGCAGACATGAGCTACGAGCCCTGACCCACTCTGTTCCAACTGTGCGCTCGGCGAAAAATTTCATTCGCATACGATAAAGTCCGTTTCACCTTCCGGCTCGTATCATGGCTCGCGTGACCGCCCGAGCGAGTGCGCCGAGAAGAAACAGTGGACTGCCCAACTGGATGGTATATGCGTTCGATCTGATCGGCAGGTAGACAATTGCCTCGATCGACGTTTGCCTCGATCGACGTTCCAACTTTCCGGTCCGATCGCCCATACAGCGCGCCGATCGCGGAATCCGTGGAACTCGAGGGCCGACAGCAAGATCGACCGACAGCAGGTCTTCGTATCAGTCGGCCGACCGCCGCGGCGTTATCGACATCGCTACCACCACAGGGCATTCCGCCGTGCGGCGCGTCTCGGACGCCTCCTGAGACCCGCGACGCCCGCACCTCGAGGCGAGTGAATCAGAACTACCTTCCGGTGCCCGGAGTTGTCAGCCGGGCGACACATCGAGGCCTGGGCTCCTGATTTTCCGATAGGAGATCATCGGTTTTTGCCGTACTCACGTGCAACTGTTGGAGCGTGGTGCGGCATGGCGCCAGAATCGGGCCCGACGGGATAATTTCGACGCAGCCACCCCGGGTCACGCTGCGGTCTGGAGCGATCCGGACGGAATACATCTCCGTCCGAATTCGAAACTCGGGTAACGCTACAGCGGGATTGGTAAATTAGATGAGGATATTCAGCCGTCGTTGCCACACATTCGAATACATACCGCGATGCCAGGACCGTGTGGGGTCGGCCTCGATCCGTCGAGAGTCGGAGTGCGAAGCATATTCTTCGACTGTCTGGTGCTGACGGTCGGCGTCGAACATGATGATCGTTCGCTGGCTGGTTCCGCGGTCGGGGTCCTCAAGCGTCTGGCGGCCGCAACCGACGCGGCATGCCTTGTCATCGACGGATTCCCCTGATCGGTGGGTGCCGCCGGTCGGTTCGTCTCCCTCGTCGACACCGTGGACGTGTTGTCGGAGTCGGCCGACACGCTCGATATGTTGTCGGAGCTCGCCGAACGCCTCGAAGAACGCGGAGAACGGGTCCATCTCATGCCGTTCGGATGGAATACCACCTGTCGGGCAGATGGAATACCGACCGTCGGTCCGACGCAATGGGCGCGCAGTGGGGACACCATGTGTCCCACCCGTCCGCCTTCAGCGGCGGATACATATTTCGCTATGCCAATCCTGACCGGGGGCCGACCTCCACATCCCGCACGACAGTATCCAGCCGAAGAAGCAGGCTTCACGTATTGATGTGACCGAATCGGCAGCGCGATACTCGGCCAGCCGCTGGCCACGCGACTCAACGTAATGCGGAATTTCGTTCGGTCCCGTGGGCCGATTCCTATGGCGCTTGTCTTGCGAATGTGGATGAGGAGATGCAGCGTGCTCGCGCAGGAACGTCGGTCAACCCATACCCCGGCATGACCGGGATGCCGTAGCGGTCTTCGAACTTGGTCTGCAATGCGATGTTCGTCGGCGCAACGCCGCATATGGCGAACCGCACCGACGAGGTGTTCGGCCGCACCCGGGCGGGCAGCTCGGACAGCGCCGTGTACATGGTCGGAAGCATGGAGAAGTAGGTCGCGTGGCTGCGCTCGATGCTGTCGAAGAACGTGTCGGGGCTGAACTGGCTTGCCATGGTGGCACAGCCGCCGGCCAGCAGTGGCGACAAGGTGCCCACCGCGATGCCGTTGATTTGAGACAACGGCAGAATCAGCAGGCTGCGGTCGGCATCGGTGAGGGCGAATGCCTCGATCGCCAATCGGCACATGGCGTTGAGGTTGATGTGATCGAGCATCATGCCCGTCGGGCTGCCGGCGCCACCCTTGGTATGGACGATCAGCGCCGGTGCATCGTCGCTGGGCCGTACCGCTTCGAAACCGTCGGCGGCCGTCGCGGTGAGCTCGTCGGCCATCACGACGGTCCGGACCGGCGCGTCCGAGGCGGGTCGCTGCGCGGTGACCAGGACTTTCGCACCTGCATTGACCATTTGGTAGTGGGCGTCCGGGGCGTTCAGGAACGGGTTGATCGGGGCGGCTGTGGCGCCGACACGCCAGATGGCGAACAGCGAGATGACGTGGGCGGCGGTGTCGGGCAGCATGGTCGCGACGACGTCGCCCGTCGAGATACCTGCGGCGCGCAGGGAGGTGGCGGCTCGCTGCACGGCGCCCAGAAATTCGGTGTTGTCCAGGTCGGCGCCGTCGTCGGCGATGGCGGGTGCGTGTGGTGCGGTGGCGACGCGACAGTCCGGAAGGGTCGACAAAATCATGTGAGTCCTCTGGAACGGGTCTGGGGAATGACAACTACGGTAGAAATCGCGCTGCGCTTCGACATCGTCGTACATCGATCAAATTAGTCGCCAGCTTTGTCGCCGGGCAACAATTTCGCCCACACGACGAGTCGCCCCGGTCACCGGATAGTAACTACGATCGGATTGTGACGACTTTTCGCCGCGACGGTGAAGTCGACGTGAGCGGCTGCATCGCGAAGATTGTCGCCCGTATGAACGACCGGGTGACCGATATCAGCGCGAGTATCTGCCGTGGACTCGAGGACGAGATTCCCGAGTTGCGTGCCGACGTGCACACCCTCGAACTACTCGGGGCCAGCGTGAAGGGAAATATCGACACGATGCTGCACGCGTTGCAGCATGACATCCCGGCGGCACGGATCCACCCGCCCGCGGCAGCCATCGAATACACCCGGCGTCTGGCCCAGCACGAGGTTCCGGTTACTTCCCTGGCGCGGGCCTACCACGTCGGCCAGTGGCGGATGACCGAGATGGTCTTCGCGGAGCTGCGGACAGCCGATATCGCCCCGGCGGAGCAGATGGCCGTCGCCGAATTGATAACCACCACGCTGTTCGAGTACCTCGACCGGGTCATCCCGCACGTCATCGCCGTCTACGAGCACGAGCACGAGCAGTGGCTGGACGACAGCAACAGCGTCCGCGCGGTTCGCGTCCGCGAAGTGCTGGAAGGGTCCAGACCAGTCGATATCGACGAAGCCACCGCGTCGATCCGCTACCCCCTACAGTGGCATCACCTGGCACTTGTCGTCTGGTATCCGGACGCCTACGGTGACGAACTCACCAAACTGCAGCGTTTCGTCCGCGAATCGGCCGAGGCGGCAGGTACCGACATGAACCCGCTGTTCGTCGCCGACGACCGGATGAATGCCTGGGCATGGCTACCGTTTCGATCGGCGCAGCCCGAGGCGGTAGCCAGGGTCCGTGGATTCGCGGCCGAGCACTCGGATGGGCCACGGTTGGCGATCGGCACGCTGGCCGCCGGTGTGCCGGGATTCCGCCGATCGCATCGGCTCGCGCAGGCTGCACGCTCCATCGCGCTGGCACGCCGAGACGGAGAACCCCGCATCATCGCAGCCACTGACCCGGGGGTTACGTTGGCCGCCCTGCTCGGCGGCGAGATCGCGGAGGTCAGGGAGTGGGTCGGCGAGGTACTCGGCGACTTGGGCGCCGACAACGACAACGACGCGCGACTGCGTGAGACACTCCAGGTCTTCCTGCGCACCGGAGGCAGCTACAAGGCCGCCGCCGCGGAGCTCGATCTGCACTCCAATTCGGTGAAATACCGGGTCGGGCGTGCGGTATCGCGGCGCGGCCGTCCGATCGCCGAAGACAGACTGGATGTCGAACTCGCACTTTTGGTCTGCCACTGGTACGGATCAACGGTGCTGCGCCCGGATACACCGTAACTACCGGCCTACCTCACGCAGGGCGCACCGCGCTCGGATCGGCGGCGTGATCTTCGTCCGAGTTCGGTGTCCGAGATCAGCGCACAACCGATGAATTCGAGCGACCGCGATCGTCTGCACCTGGGAACGATGACCTGTACTACCGATCGCACCGGCCGAGGACGTAGGTCGGCGACACCGCCGACCTAGCCGATTTCGCTCGAATTGGAGGAACACCGTTGGTGTCGAATGTTGTCGCTCGCGAGGCCCTGTGGGCCATGGCTCACGAAGAACGCGCTGCCCTGGTCGAGGACCTCGCCGCCCTGGAGGACAGGCAGTGGGCGCAACGATCGCTGTGCGGTCGCTGGGTGGTGGAGGAGGTCGTCGCCCACCTCACCGCGGCGGCGAGTATCGGCCGATGGCGCTGGCTGGCCAGTATGCTCGGTGCCCACTTCGACGCCGATCTGCACAATGATCGGCGACTGGCCGAGCACCGTGGCGCGACCCCGGCCGAAACCCTCGAACGGTTCCAGGCGGTTGTCACGAGCACCACAGCAGCGTCGGGGCACACGGCAGCCTGGCTCGGGGAGGTAGTCGTCCACGCCCAGGACATTCGACGCCCCCTCGGTTTGTCGCGCACCCCCTCGATCGCGGCCACCACTGAAGTCGCCCGCTTCTTCGCCACCCGCAATTTCACGGTGCCCAGCCGCACCCTCATCGAGGACTTACGTCTCGAGGCCACCGATGGCCCTTTCGCTGTCGGAACCGGCCCGCTGATACGCGGAACGACTATCGCGCTCACCATGGCGATGGCCGGACGACATGCCTATCGTGATGACCTCACCGGGCCCGGCGCACCCACACTGCTCGCTCGCTGTACACAGCGTGACGGTGGCTGAGGCCGGCGCGCGTCATCGTTGATCCGGACGCGCCGTGCTCGTGTCCGCTCGTAGCGAGTGCGGCTCGGCCCGGTCAACCGGTGACGATTCCGGCAACGAGGTTGATCGTCGTAGCGAGGATGCTCGGGCGCTCTGCTGCTGGACACGCCGCTACGCCTACCTCTACTGTCCGACACCGCCGTATCCAGCCGGCGAGACGTGATGCAGTGCAGCCCAGGCCATGAACTCCTCCCACGACGGGCTGGAAGTCCTCGCGTCGCGCGTTCGCTTCGGTTTGCGCGGCGTCGAGCAGCCACAGTGCCAGCCAGCCGACGGACACGAAAAGAGTTGCCGCAGTGGCGATGCCCGCCAGTACCCCCATCAGCGTCTCACCGAGGCCGGCGACGAGCACACCGACCACGACACCAGCAATAAGCGAACCGATCAGTCGAGCGCTTGCCGACAGCAGCAACCAGTTGCGCACTCATAAACCATACCGGCTGGTAGCCATGAAATAGCCGGACCAGGACGGCTGCTCACCTGGCCAGGAACCCGACATGGTCGACGGCGACGCCGCTCGGTGACCGACCACTGGTGACGCGGGACATCGAGCCGGTCCGATGCAGGGTCGGCGATAAGCACGCTCTGGTCGCGGACAGACGGCACCGGAGGTGGGCCGAATGCAGTTCCCGCGTTCGAGCGCGCCGGACCCCACCCCCGACGTTGCCGAGCGCGCAAACACGCCCGACGCAAAGAGGTTGGATCATGCCCGACCGACTGGTGGATATCCTGCTCGGCGTCGCCGCACCCGACCTGATCCTCGGCGAACTGCCGATATCATCGATGCAGGCCCGCCGGCGATGGTTCGATGAATGCGGTGAGTTGCCGGAGCCCCCGCCGGACCGCGGCGAACTCACAGCACACCATCGGCGGCCACGATCGCCGAGTACCGTGGGTACATCGACAAGGACGCCGAGGTCTTACGCCGCTCGGGACAGCTGGACCGCGAGACGCGAGCCGGGTCGATGAGGCGGCGCTGGATCTGCCGACCGACGACGGGCAAAGGGTTCCGGCATGCGCCAACTGCAGCGGTCCTTGCACAAAAAGGTCGAGAACAGTCTCCACCAGCCAGCAGCGGAGACCGGTAGTCGGGAATCCGTGTGGTTCCGACCGCGCGACACCCCCGATCTCAGAATCGCCGAAGGGAGAACGCCATGGCTGTTCGTCCGCAGGAAGAGTTCGATCCCGACTACGGACCGAGTGGGGCTCGCGACAAAGAAGCCGAACCGGAGTTCCACCCTTATCATCACCCGGCCGCAGGGTGGGGGGCCGCCAAGAGCGTTACTCGATTTCTGGCCCGGGAACAGGAAGCCATCGCGGGTCCACACGCGATTCTGAAAATGAATCACGAGGACGGCGGCTTCGACTGCCCTGGCTGCGCCTGGCCGGACGACATGAAGGGCCTGCACCTCGACATCTGCGAGAACGGCATCAAACACGTCGCGTGGGAGATGACGCACAAGCGGGTCGACCGGGAGTTCTTCGCCGCCCACACGGTGAGCGAACTGTCGCGGTGGAGCGAGTTCGACCTGGAGAATCAGGGCAGACTCACCGAGCCGATGAGCTACGACCCCGACACCGACAAGTACGTCCCCATCAGCTGGCAGGAAGCGTTCGAACTCGTCGGGCGCACATTGCGCGAGCTCGACGACCCGAACCAAGCCGCCTATTACACCTCGGGCAGGCTCGGGAACGAGGCGACATTCCTGTACCAACTGCTGGCGCGCGAATTGGGCACCAACAACCTGCCCGACTGCTCCAACATGTGCCACGAGGCGAGCGGACGCGCCCTGCAGGCGGCGATCGGCACCGGCAAGGGCACTGCCGATCTGGTGGACTGGGAGACCACCGACGCCCTGTTCATCCTCGGCGTCAACGCGGCATCCAACGCGCCACGCATGCTGACCGCGCTTGTGGAGGCGTCTAAGCGCGGCGCCCAGATCGTGCACATCAATCCGTTGGTCGAAGCCGCCGCGCGCCGCGCGATCATCCCACACGATTTCGCGCAGATGGCCACGTTCCATGCGACGCCGACCAGCACGTTGAATCTGCAACCGCGCATCGGCGGCGATATGGCGCTGCTGCGCGGAATGTCGAAAGTCGTTCTGGAAGAGGCACGTTCGGACCCGAAAGCGATCGACGACGAATTCATCGAGCGGCACACCAGCGGTTTCGACGACTATCGCGTCTTGTGCGAGCACACCTCGTGGACCGAGATCGAGCGGCAGTCCGGTGTCGAAGTCGCCGACATTCGGAAGGCGGCGCGGATCTATGGCGATGCCGATCGCAGCATCATCAGCTGGTGTCTGGGCGTCACCCAGCACGAGCAAGGCGTGGACACGGTGCGTGAAATCGTGAATCTGCTTCTGCTGCGCGGCAATCTGGGTCGGGAGGGTGCAGGCCCGTCACCCGTGCGCGGGCACAGCAATGTGCAGGGCAACCGGACATGCGGCATCGACCACCGCCCGACCACCGAATTCCTCGACCGGATGGCCCAGGTCTGCGAATTCGATCCGCCACGCGAACACGGCCTCGACACCGTCTCCGCGATCGATGCGATGCACGCGGGGAAGGTGAAGGTTTTCGTCGGAATGGGAGGCAACTTCGCCAGCGCCGCGCCCGACACCGCCTACACCGTCGACGCGCTGCGCAGATGCGACCTCACGGTCCAGGTCAGCACGAAACTCAACCGCAGCCACCTGGTGCACGGCGCCCGCGCGGTGATCCTGCCGTGTCTGGGCCGCACCGAGAAGGACGAGCAACGCGGCGGAATCCAGGAGACCTCGGTCGAGGACTCGATGAGCATGGTGCACCTGTCGAGGGGTATGCGGAAGCCGGCCTCCCCGCACCTGATGTCGGAACCGGCGATCATCGCGGGTATCGCGCGCGCCGCACTGCCCGACAGCGCGACCCCGTGGCAGTACTACATCGAGGACTACGACCGGATCCGCGACACAATGGCCCATGTACTCGACGGCTTCGAGGATTTCAACCGACGCGTCCGGCTGCCGCTCGGCTTCCGGATCCGCCAGCCCGCGCGAGAACTGGTGTTCCTCACCCCCTCCGGGCGCGCGGAATTCTCCACGGCCGCGCTACCCGATCTGACCAGGGACCCAGGACAACTGACATTGACGACAATGCGCTCGCATGACCAGTGGAACACCACCATCTACTCCGACAGCGATCGCTATCGGGGAGTGAAGAACCTGCGCACTCTGATCTTCATGAACGCGGAGGACATGCGCGAGCGCGGCCTCGAGCAGTTCGACGAGGTCGACATCACCAGCATCGCCCGCGACGGCAGCACCCGGTCGGTGCACAATTACAAGGTCATCCCCTACGCCATCCCGCTGGGATGCGCGGCCGGCTATATGCCGGAGATGAACGTGCTGTGCGCGATCGGCGACTACAGCACCCAGAGCGACCAGCCGATCATGAAGAACCTGACGGTCACCGTGCAGCGTTCGAACCGACTGTCCGACAAATAAATTCCGTGCCGAGGGTTCGATATCAGTACGGAATGCATTCCTATGCGAAATTCAGCCGAGATTCGATGAATTGACCGCTGCACAAAATTCCCGCTCCACCACTCGACGGCGTATATCACGATCTCGCCCGATCGGCTCGAGGACCCGCCGACACGCATTCCGATCACGCCGGGCTACAAGAAAAATCGGGTCGATATATACGCAGGTCGGAGCGTCGCCGCGACATACCGGACGAGACCGATAACAATGCAGCCCATGACTGTCACGGTCAGCGGGTTGAGAAATCGGCGGGCAGACCGGGATCACAATGCGTCGCCGCAACAAGGTTTTCGGCCCGACATCGAGGGATTGCGAGCGGTCGCGGTACTGGCCGTTATTCTTTTCCACGCGAGTGCACCCGGAGTCGCGGGCGGTTTCGTCGGCGTGGACGTCTTTTTCGTCATTTCCGGCTATCTCATCACCGGAATCCTCTACCGCGAAGCGGCGGCCACCGGCACTGTCGGGCTGGTCCGGTTCTACGGTGCGCGGGCACGGCGGCTGCTGCCCGCCGCGGGCCTGGTACTGGTGACCACCGCGATCGCCACAGCCCTGCTGCTACCACCACTGCAGGCCCGCCGGGTCCTCGGCGACGGGATCGCGAGCGCACTGTATGCCGGGAACTATCGGCTCGCGCTGCACGGCACCGATTACCTCGCCGGTGATGCTCCGGCATCACCATTCCAGCACTTCTGGTCGCTCGGTGTCGAAGAGCAGTTCTATCTGCTGTGGCCTGCGCTGATCATTGCGACAGCCTGGTTCGTGCGGCGGCGCCGAGCCGGCTCGGCCTCGCCACTGCCATACCTGATCGTCCTAGCGGTCGTCGCCGCGATCTCTTTCACGATCGCACTGATCTGGACCGACACGTTGCCGCCGTGGGCGTTCTTCTCATTGCCGGCACGGGCGTGGGAACTGGCCCTCGGCGGCGTGCTGGCACTCTCGGCCGCCGTGTGGTGCCGGATACCGAAATCAGTGGCCGCCCTCGCCGGATGGGGCGGGTTGATCGGGATCGGCGTGGCATGCGTTCACCTGGACGAGAAAGGACCGTATCCCGGCACCGCGGCACTGGCGCCCGTCCTGGGCGCGGCCCTGGTGATCGTATCCGGATGTGTCGCACCACAATTCGGTGTCGGTCGAATGCTGGCCGCGCCTGGGATGCGGGCGGTGGGCAAAGTCTCGTACTCGTGGTATCTCTGGCATTGGCCGGTGTTGGTGCTGGCACCGTATGTACTCGACCACCCGCTCGGCCCGCTCGGCTCACTCGGCGCGGTCGGCATGGCCGGCGGACTCGCGATGCTCACCCGGTGGTTGGTCGAGGATCCGGTTCGCTTCGCCGCTCCGGTGCGGCGTTCGGCCACACTCAGTCTCGCGTGTGGCGGCGCGAGCACCGCGGTCGCCGTGTCCGCCGCGCTGGTCCTGCTCGTACTCGTGCCCACTCCGGTCGGCCACGGCACGGCGGCGCAGACCCTCGCTCTCGCGGTACCCCATGCACCGGCCGCCTCCGCCGCGGACTCTCGTGACGAGGCGATCCGGCAGCTGATGGCACAAACCCACTCCGCGGTAGCGATGTCGGCCGAAATCGGCGCTGTCCCTTCGAATCTCACCCCGTCACTCGCCGACGCGCCCGGCGACAAGGCGGACGTGTTCGTCAACGGGTGTGTGCGGTCTTGGCGCGACGTGGGCCAGGGCGAGTGCGCCTCCGGCGACCCGGACTCGGCCACCACGGTCGCCTTGGTCGGCGACTCCCATGCCGCGATGTGGGATCCGGCGTTGGAACAGATCGCCACCCAGCGACACTGGCGGCTGGAAACCATGGCCAAGGTCACCTGCCCACTGCTCGACTTGCCCATCACCAGCCCCTATCTGGGCCGGAAGTACGCCGAATGTGAGCAATGGCGCGGCCAAGTCCTCGCCCGGCTGGGCATCGAACGCCCGCGGCTGATCGTGGTGAGTATGTCCAGACGCTACGGGGGCGACTTCGGCTTCGTGTCCTATGACCGGGCATGGATCGACAGTCTCAACCGCTTGGTCGCCCAGCTGCGAACGACCGGATCAGCCGTCCTCGTCCTCGGCGGGATTCCCGATCCGCACGCCACGGTGTCGACGTGCCTGTCCGCGCACATCGATGACGCGTCAGCATGCACTCCCACGCGGTCGGAGGCGGTGAACGACGGGGGTATCGCGGCCGAGCGGGCGGCCGCCACCGTCGACGGAGCGCAGTATGCCGACCTGACCTCGCTGTTCTGCACCGAAGCGCGCTGCCCCCTGATAGTCGGAAACAACCTGGTGTACCGCGACGACAACCACCTCACCGTCAGCTACGCTCGGACACTCGCACCGGTCATCGGCATGCTGGCCGACCGCGCGCTCGCCATGACCGAGCCTTAGCGCGGTGCGTCCGGCGTTATCCGCCATCGATCCGGATCAACCCCGCATCACGATGGTGAGTGCGGTGGGACCGGAAGCATCTCCATCGTCTGCCAGCCGTCGCCGGGAACCGTGGCGATGATGAGCTTCGGTGTGTCGACCAGCGCTTGCGGCCATTCTCGCTGAATCTTGCGGATGAGTGGCGAGGCGAGATGGTCTTCGACCCCGGCCTCCCGATGACCTTCCAGCAGAAAGAAGACGCAAGGGTCGTCAACGCTTCGCGACCACCAGCACCACGCGTTGCCCTCCTCGGCACGAGTCGCTTCGGTGAATTCCTCGACCAAGTCCAGCCACCGTGTCGTCCACTCCGGGCGAACCCGAAAGCGGATGGCGATCGTCAGCACGATGCTCCTTCGGCGTTGGCACGGACGAACCAGGTGTCGAGCCGATCGCTGAGCGCAATGGATTCGTCGGCGACGGCGGCGACATATGCGTCCGGCCTGATCAGCAGAAAGCCTGGTTGCGCACGGAGATCGGCCGCGATGTCCGCGTCGTGTACACGCAGCTCCGGTTGGTTGGGGGCGACCGCTACATGACGGATGGTGAAAACGGCGCGCCACGGACCCAATCGCTCGGCCAAGATGGCCGTGTCGATGCCGAGATCGGTGACGACCAGGGTGAGCTTGCCGAGGTCGAGGAGTTCATACAGGCGCGCCGACACCGGTCGGCGATCACCGATGACAACGACCTCGACATCGGGTATTCGGTCGCCGCTGCGCAACCTGCCGACGCGCCCGCCGCCGTGGGCGATCGGGCTGTCGCGATAGTTTGCGCTCACCTCCCCCAGTACGGCGGTCGCCATATTCTGCACTCGGTCGGTGCCCAGGGCGATCGGTGCGATATGGGTGAGCAGGTGGTAGACGATCGGGTTGGTGGAGTTGAACACCTTGGTCGCGGTCTCGGTAGCACGGACCAGTTTGCTGATGACCGGGAGCCGTTCGGTCTGGTAGGTATCCAGCAGCGACGGCTTGGCGTCGCCGGTGCGCACCAACGCGAGTTTCCAGCAGAGATTGATCATGTCCTGGATGCCGGTGTTCATGCCCTGCCCGCCTGCGGGACTGTGCACGTGGGCGGCGTCCCCGCCGAGGAATACGTTGCCGACGCGCAAGGTCGACAAGTGGCGGCTGTTGATGACGAACCAGGAACTCCAGTTCATCTCACGCAACCGAGCCGGCATCGACACAACGCCATCGCAAACGCTCTGCAGGTCCTGCAGTGTCGGTGCGTCGGAATCGCGCGACAGTGTGTCGGGGGCTGTGGCCATGAAGCGACATCGATGCTCGGTGATCGGGAAGATCGCGACGAACCCTTTGGCGGACAGGAAGATCGATATCTCGTCCTTCGGTATGTCACCGTCGAGGTGCAGATCAGCCAGGAGATAGCGCTGTGCCAACGAGGTGCCCGCGAACGGAAGTCCGAGAGCGTGCCGGATGCTGCTGTGCGCGCCGTCGGCACCGATGAGATAGGGCGCATCGAGTATCTCCCGAGCGCCATTGCTGTTCTCGAGCACGGCACGGACCCCGCCGCGCGGGTCGGACTCGTCCTGGGTGAAGGAGACGAGTTCGACACCGCGCTCGACCTCGGCGCCCTGCCGGTGGAGCTGCTCGGTCAGCAGGCGTTCGGTCTCCGACTGCGGCAGCAGGAGAACGGCTTTGAAGCGCCCCGGTATGCGCTCGAACTCGACCGTCGCCAGCTTCCTGCCTCGACCATAGATCGAGGTCGAGGTGCATTGCTTACCTGCCCGCAGCATCGCCTCGCCCACCCCCCGTGGTTGCAGCAATTCCACCGTGCGAGCCTGTACCGCCAGCGCCTTGGACGTGGTCGACGGTGCGGCCGACCGATCGATGATGCGAATATCCACGCCGAGTCTCGACAACTCGACGGCCGCGGTCAGCCCGGTCGGCCCGGCACCGACGATCAGGACGGGACGAGTGAGTCTCGATTGATTCATGGTCAGGCTCCCTGCCGGAAATCAACAGCCGGTGGCTTCGACGGTAGCGCGAGGAGCCGGACCTCGGCTTTCCGCGAGCACGGTCCGACAGTCCACGAGCGGTCCGGTCCGATCCGCTCGGCAACCGTCAAGGCGGTGGACAGCTCCGTCGCCGGGCAATCCATGTCTGCATCAGGAGACGAACTGCTGTCCGCCGTCGATGTCGTACGTCGCGCCGGTGAGTGCCGTATTGCTCATGATGTGGACGGCGAGCGCGGCGACATCGGCCGGCCCGACGACCCGGCCGATCGGTAGCGTTGTCCGTAGTTCATTGCGGCGCTCTTCGAGCCGATCTCCGAGCAGCGATGCCGACAACGGGGTGTCGACGAATCCGGCGGCGATCAGGTTGACCCGAACGGGCGCGAGCTCGAGTGCGAGTGCCGCGGTGAACGGCGGCAGCGCGGCGGTGGCCGCGGAGACGATCCCGAGGCCGTGACCGATGCGCCGCCCGCCTGTGCCGCCCATGAGTAGCAGCGTGCCGCCGGGCCGCATCTTGCCGACGGCATTGCGTGCGACCTCGAGCGCCAGCACCACGTGCCCACTGAGTACCTCACGCACTTGGGCCGAATCCATCTCGAGCAGCGGCCCGTATTTCGGGCCGCCGGCCGTGACCATCACATGGTCGATCTGTTCTGGCAGGTCCTGGAAAAACCGTTGCAGCGAACCCGCGTCATTGGCATCGAACGCCGCGAAGCGCTCAGCGCCCAGCTCCAGCGCCGCGCGCTCGAGCCGGTCGGCATCGCGGCCGGTGAGAATGACCTCGGCACCTTCCGCCCGGGCGCGTCGAGCTGTCTCGAGTCCGATCCCCGCACTGCCGCCGATGACGACGACGGTCTGTCCGACCAGATCCGGTTCGTGTCGGGTGGAAACCGAAGAGGGTGCCCTGGTCATGATTCCTCCGATGAGTGCCAGCGGCTGATCACCGGCCGTCGGCGACGCTTGCGAGTGGAAATCTCACATTGCCCTGTTCATCCTCATCCCGACAGGCGCGCCATCAGCGTGTCCACCGGTCCGACCTGCCGCTGCTCAGGGCAACAGATCGAGGGTCGACCTATGGAATCGATGGTAGGTGCGGTGGACGGTGACCGCCTAGCGAAATAGCCGCGACCTGCGTGTCCCAAACGGGCAGCGAGGAATTTCTGTCGTGGATTCGCGGTGATCCAGGCGAGCGACAGATGCGAAGCCGCCAATGCGGCGGTTGCGCCGGACCGCGACGTGGTGGAAGTGCTGGCTTACGCCCACTTCCACCACGTTGCGGCGAGGCGTCGAGAACCCGACTTCAGTCGTTTACGGCCACGTCGGGAACCTTTTCCGGAGATGCCGCTTTGGACAGCGGATCCGCAATGTCCTCGAGTGCACGGCCTTCGGCGTTCACGCCGAAGAACCAGGCAACCAAGCCACCGAAGACCATGGCCACAGCGCCGATGATGTATCCCACCGTGAGCGGGAAACGGTCGGGGCTCGGGTTGTCGGCGCCTCCCACCAGGTGACCGAAGAGGAACGGTGCGATGACGCCACCCGTGCCCTGGGATATGGCGAAGAAGAACGAGATAGCTTGACCGCGCAGTTCGAGTGGGAAGATCTCACTGACGGTGAGATAGGCCGAGGACGCGCCGGCCGAGGCGAAGAAGAAGATCGCACACCATACGGCGGTCTGCGTGGTGGCGTTGAGCATGCCCGCCGAGAACATCCATGCGGAGATGAACAGCAGCACCCCGGACCCGACATATGTCGCGCAGATCATCTTCCGCCGACCGATGGTGTCGAAGAGCGGGCCGAGTACCAACGGGCCGATCAGATTACCCAAGGCAAACGGGAAGAAATAGTAGCCGGTGTGATCGGACGGCACGTCGTAGAAATTGATCAGTACCAGGCCAACGGTAAAGAAGATCGCGTTGTACAAGAAGGCCTGGGTGGCCATCATCGTGAATCCGAGGAAGGAACGGGATGGATATTGTCCGAAGAATATCCGGGCCATCTGCCGATACGAAAGTCGCACTTCTTCGACGATATCGAGAGCCTTTTTCTCGTCCACCGGGGGCAGTTCGACGCCCTGACTGCGAACCTGCGCTTCGATTTCGTCGACGGTTCGTTCGGCTTCGGCTGCCCGACCATGCGTCAGAAGCCAGCGGGGGCTTTCGGGGATGTGCCGACGCAGGAAGATGATGATGAGCCCGAGCACCGGACCGATGAAGAACCCGACACGCCATCCCCAATGGGCCGGAATGAGGTCCTCATTGAACAGGAACAGGCTGGCTACCGCACCCAACGCCGCCCCACCCCAGTAGGTGCCATTGATCGCGATGTCGACCCGGCCCCGATATTTCGACGGCATGATCTCGTCGATCGCCGAATTGATCGCCGCGTATTCCCCACCGATCCCGGTGCCTGCGATGAATCGGAACAGGTACAGCGACCAACTGTTCCAGGAGAAACCCGCCAATCCGCTGCCGATCAGATAGATCGCCAAGGTCAGGATGAACAGCTTCTTCCGGCCGAGTTTGTCGGTGAGCCGACCGAACACGAGTGCACCGACGACCTGACCGGCCAGGTACCAAGACGCCGTCGCGCCGACCTGACCGCTCGTCAAGTGCAGACTGTCGACGCTCTGCAGGGCGCCACCCATGCTACTGACGATCTGGATCTCGATCCCGTCCAGGATCCAGGACACGCCGAGACCTACCACGATGAGCCAGTGGAATTTCGTCCATGGAAGCCGGTCCATCCGAGCGGGGACCAGACTTCGAATGACTTCAGGTTGCATTGCTGTCAATTTGCGATCACCTCAGTTGTCGAAAATGCTATTTCATCCATGCGCCTATATGGGTCTCGGAAACGACCATATCGATATTCAAGCCCTATTCTTGATCCTCTCCGCTTCGGCCAGATTTTCGCTCGGACGGGTCCATCGAATTACGTGTGGCCGTTCGATTCGACCACGCTGTGGCGCCGCAATCGATACATCTGCGCATGGCATGGCCGGCCAGCTTCGATGGGTGGAGATCTCGAACAGCATCGCCGAGTTCCGATGCGGCGGCGGCCCTTGCCGGCCGGAAGTACTTCACCGAATATTCTCCGACCGCTGCCGCGCCCCCCAGGGCAGCCAGGGACTCGGGCTCAGAGAATCCCGCCACTCCAGCGGGCGCGTCGCACGTATTCCCGCTTCGGGTGCGCCGCCCCATCCCGGCGGTCTCGATCGGGGCAGCTTCGCCCCGGTCCAGGCACCACCTCGGCAGGACTCGCGGCGCCACCAGGCTCGGTCCATACGGACCTACCCCGGACTCGAGTCGCGACACGCGCACTGATATCGCCTCTCACCGGTGCTGTGGGACCGAGGTTGCGTTCGGGTTACATGGACGTTGGCTCGCTGTGAATTGTGCCACCGTTTGACGGCACGATACAAGTGTGTCGAGCAGTAACATCTACACCGAGAGCGGGTCGACGGAAGGGCACGAGATCCGTGAGCGTGCGAACTGCCGAACTCGACCGACTTGTGATGAAAGGTCATGTGGCGTAGGGATGCCCCGCAATCCGTCGGAGACGGGCGCCGACACTCGTCGCGCCCGTGCGCGAGGTGATCGAGGGGGAGCGGCCCCATCCCGTCGACGTTGCCGCTGGTGCGCGGACCGAGGAATGCTGCTCGGCGCCTCGAGGCCGAGCGGGAGACCGATACTCGACCGCGACAGTATGTGGTCCGGCGTGGTGGTGCGGCTCCTTGAGCCGCCGCTACGAGATCTCCGCCGCTGAGCACCATCTCCGTGCAACTACGGGTTGGTGCGGCGGCCGGCGGATGGACCGCGGGCCGTTACAGGCCCGTTGCCACACCGAGTTCCGTTGCCAGCGCGCGGCCGTCCTCGTCGGCGAGTGCCGCGGCCCGCAGACGTGCCAAACGTCCGACCGCGTCCGGTTTTCCGGCGAGTTCCTCGGCCGCGCGCATGAGTTCGGCGAAGCTGTCGCTGCCATGCTCGTACGTCGCGCCGTAGCCCTTCAACACCCGCTGACATTCGACGATTTCGCACGCCAGGTCCGCGTCGGCCGCGGCGACGGACAACGCCCTGGCCATCCACTCCTCGATGGCCGCCTGTTCCCGCACGAACCGCAGCGAGCGTGGGCGCAGCGGGCGCATGCGCGCCATGACCGACAGCGCCGTGTTACCGGTGATCGAGCTGGTGTTGACGATCATGCCCTTGTGCGTCACCTTGCGCACCAGGCGTTGGAATGCGGTCGAGCGGCGCAGTGTCGCGCCGAGCCAGGTCGGCAGGGTATCGGTGATCTCGTCGATTTGCGGGTGCAGGTACTCGCGAACCTGGATGAGCTGATCGGGCTCGGCGCGCGCCTCCGCACGGATACGAGACATACGATGCTGTCGGATCTTCTGCTGCGCGACCTGGATTGTGTCCTGATAGCACATCCAGAGGGCGAGGTGCCGGGCGCCCTCGGTGGTCAGCCGGGCCGCACCGTCGGCGTCCGGGTCGACGACGGCGAACTTCCGGACCCGCGCCAAGTACCGCCGCGCGTACGCCGGATTCTGGTACACCGCGGTCCGAACCAGGCCGTGCAAAATCATCGACCGCGCCGCGGCGGGCAGGTCGGCGACGTCGGCGGCGAGCGGTCGAAGTTTCCGGCCGACGAGGGCGCCCGGATCGGTGGCCGCGATGTCGTTGCGGCGCTTCTCCTCTCGCGCTTTGCGCTCCTGCGCCGACAGCGGCCTCGGCGTGAGGGTGAGTTCCACCGGCTGGGATGTGCGCGGGGTATCGGACGGGCGTGCGGCGGCGAAGCCGTCGGCGAACGCCTTCAGCGACTGGTCGACACCTTTGCCGAAGTCACGGATGGGCTGCTCGAACTGCTCCCTGGTGAAGGGCAGCGCACCCGATCCGGCCAGTGCTCCGAACAGTGCCGCACTGATCACGCTGCGCGCATCCTCGGCCATCGCCATGAACTCGGCGGAGATCAACCGCTTCGATCCGGTGCGGGCAGCAGAAAGCAACGCCTCGTTGTCGACCCGGCCGTCGCCGAGCGCCATACGCTCGGTGATCGAATACACCCGGTGTGTCGACGTGATCAGGGTGGTCCGGTCCGGTGTGGCGAAGCCGCGCTGGACAGCGCGCCCGGCCTCCATCAGCTCCGAGGCGATGACGACATCCACCTCACCCGGTGTGGGGAACACGCTGAGAACGGGCTCGGCACGCCGGTCGCCGGCGGCCGTGCCGGATTCGGACTCGAACGGCGCCGGGGGGAAGAGTTCGACGTAGTACACCGTGGAACCGGTGCGCTGGGCGACACCGGGCACCGATGTGGTCTGCGCGAAGTAGCCGGCCCGCTCCGCGACGGCCACGACCCAGTCGGCGAGGACGCCGCCACCCTCGCCGCCCATCGCCAGGATCGCCAGTGTCAGTGGGCGTTGCCCGTCATACCAGCTCGACATCACAGACCTCCAACTCGGCCGCGCGCCGTTCGATTCCCCGCACGAGCAGTCCGATCCACCAGGTGCGCAGTCGCGCCAGCAGGCGGTCCCTGCGGGTGGGGTTGTAGACCACATCGGTGCGATAGAACGACGGGCACAGCACGGCAGCGTGCGCGTTCGCGCCGCAAACCCCGCAGCCGACGCAGCTGTCCAGCACGGTCGCGATGGGGTCGGTGCGCATCGGGTCGGGGTTGTCGCTGATGGTCAGTGACGGGCAACCGGAGACGCGGATACAGGCGTGGTCACCGGTGCAGGTCTCGGGATCGACGCCGAAGCGTTCCCGGACGACCCGTTTACCGTCCTCGAGTGCCTTCGCGCGCTTCGTCTTCTCCCGACGTTGCGCGTTGAGCTGGCACTCACTCTGCATCACCAGGACCTTGGGCCCCGGTTCGTCGGTGGTGAGCGCCTCGATGAAGGTGTCCCGGACTGTAGTGACGTCATAGGTGTGGTCGATCGTCTTGGCCCACTTCACCCCGATCGCGCGGACCGCCTTCTCGATCGGGTGCCTGGTAGACCTCATGGGGAGGTCGGCGTGCGAGGACAGAATGTCCTGCCCGCCGGTGGCCGCGGCATAGTCGTTGTCCACGACAACCGTCAACTGGTCGTTCTTGTTGAACACCGCATTGCCGATTCCGCTGGTCAGCCCGTTGTGCCAGAAGCCGCCATCGCCCATCACCGCGATCGTTCTCCGGTCGGCGCCGGTTGAGTTCAGCGCGGCCGCGCCGGCCGACCCGAGTCCGTAACCCATGGTTGTGGCGCCCAGGTTGAACGGTTCGTTGATCGCGAAGAGGTGACAGCCGATATCCGCGCTGATGTGGTGCTGACCGGTTTCGCGTTCGGCAAGCTTGAGCCCGGCGAAGATCGGCCGTTCCGGACAGCCGGTACACAGGCCGGGTGGGCGCGGCTGCACGATCTGTGGCTCGACTCGGGTGGCGAACGGGCTGGTCGGATCGTCGACCGGGCGCAGGAGTGCGGGTTCGGCGGTGATGACCTCCGGCAGGTACTCGCCGAGAAAGGCGTGCAGTCCTCGGGTGACGACCAGGGAGGTGTATTCGCCCCCAGCAGCCAGCAAGTCCTTGCCGTGCAATGCGGTTCGCACATCCGCGCGGCGCAGGATGGTGTTGATGTTCTGCTCGATGTAGTCGGGCTGGCCCTCCTCGACCAAGAGCACGGCGCGCTTGTCCCGGCAGAAGTCGATGACCTCGGAGTCGATCACCGGGTAGGCCACGTTCATCACGTACATGGGCACCTGCGTGCGGCCGAACGCATCCGAGCAGCCGAGCAACTCCATCGACCGGTTGACCGTGTTGTAGAGGCCGCCCTGCACGATGATTCCGACATCAGCGAGATCGTTGCCGAACACCTCGTTGAGCTTGCGCTCGGTGATGTACTTCACCGCCGCCGGCCAGCGGTCTTCGATCTTTTCCCGCTCATGCTGGAAACTGGCCGGCGGCAGGACGATGCGGCTGACATCCCGCGTGGGCCGCTGCGCCGCCTCGGTCACTGTCATCGGCGGCCGCTGGTTGTCCTTGGCCTCGAAACCGCCGTGCAGGTGGCATGAGCGTAACCGCAGTAGCAGGAAGACCGGGGTGTTGCTGGCTTCGGAGAGTTCGAATCCGGCCTCGACCGCATCGACGATCGCCGCGACGTTGGGCCGCGGATCCAGCAACCACATCTGGGATTTCATGGCGAACGCGTGCGAACGTTCCTGCATGATGCTGGAGCCCTCGCCGTAGTCCTCACCGAGGATCACCAGCGCACCACCCGTCACGCCGCCGCTCGACAGGTTGGCCAGCGCGTCGGCGGCCACATTCGTACCGACCGTCGACTTGAAGGTGATCGCGCCGCGCAGCGGGTAGTGCACCGACGCGGCCAGCATCGCCGCCGCCGTGGCCTCGGAGGCACTGTTCTCGAAATAGACGCCGAGTTCGTCGAGGACTTCCTTGGCGTCGCCGAGCACATCCATCAGATGGGAGATCGGGGCGCCCTGGTAGCCGCCGACGTAGGCGACTCCCGACTGCAGCAGCGCCTTGGTGACCGCCAGAATGCCCTCGACATGCAAGGTGCTCCCTGCGCCCTGCCGTAGCTTGCCGACCTCGTTGGCGAATGACCGTTCGGCCATGGTTGTCCTCCTTGCGGTGGCTTATTTCTCGATCTGGCCGAGCACGCGCGCTGGGCTACCGGGAACTGCCGACGATCGGCAGCGCAGGCACCCGCGTCGGTACCAACGGTCGCGACGCCGAACCCGGTCGGCGACAACTGCTCGACAGGCCACGTCGCGCAGTCGACGGACACCGAAGTGCGACCTTCGTTGTCCTCAGGCGCGCCGGTATCCCTCGAGGATCGAGTCGTCGACGTCCGGCAGGTTGACGACGATATTGTCGGGCGTGCGGCAGGTCAGCCACACCAACTTCTCGGTGGTGCTCATATTCACTTCGACGTGCGGCATGAACGGCGGCACGAACACGAAGTCGCCTTCGCTCATGTCGACGTATTCCTCGTAGTTCTCGCCGAAGTAGATTCGTGCTACCCCGGTGAGCACGTAGCCGCCGGTCTCCGCCTCGCCGTGGTGGTGCGGCAGCGACCGGTAGCCGGGATCGTTGGTCACCTTGCCGTACCAGATCCTGGTGGCCGGCGTGTGCTGCGGGCTGACGCCCGATATCCGGACGGCGCCGCCGGACTGGGCGGTTCCGGTGTCTTCCTGTCCGGCCCGGGTGACGATGGGAACCACGCGGGTGTTGGCGACGTCGGTCATCGGGTTTCCTTTCCGTTCCGCTCTGCGGAGTCGATCTCGGTGCGATGCGGGGTGATGTGATTGCGGAGTAAGCCGATTCCTTCGATCTCTGTCTCCACCACGTCACCTGCGCGCAGGAACCGGGGCGGGTCGGCGGCGATGCCGACGCCCCCCGGCGTTCCGGTCAGCACGACGTCACCAGGTCGGAGCGTGGTGAATTCGGAGATGTAGGACAGCAGAACTGCTGGAGCGAAGACGAGGTCATCGGTGGATCCGACCTGTTCGATCTCGCCGTTGACCCGGCAGGTGATGCGCAGACCGGCGCTGGGATCGATCTCGTCGGGCGTGACCAGATCCGGACCGAGCGGCGTGGTCGCGTCGAAGGCCTTGCCCTGCAACCACTGCGAGGTCCGGCGCTGCCAGCCGCGCACGGAGAAGTCGTTGGCGACGGTGTACCCGGCGATGCCCGCCGACGCGGTCTCGGGATCGGCATCCCTGAGCACCGCTCCGACGACCACCGCGAGTTCGGCTTCCCAGTCGAGCCGGACGGCGTCGGCCGGGCCCGGAAGAGCGATGTCGGCGTCCCAGGCGGTGAGGGTGTCCGCGAATTTCGCGAAGAGGGTGGGGAATTGCGGGCTCGACGCGCCCATCTCGGCGATGTGGGCCCGATAGTTGTGGCCGCAGCACACGATCTTGGTCGGCGCGGTCACCAAGGGCGCGGAGCGTCCCTCGCTCGCGGGCTGGCGGTCCGCGAGTGTCGGCCCGGACCGCCAGTTCGGTGCGGTGAGCAGTGTGCCGACATCACGAGCAATGGTCGCGCGCCACCTCCCGTCGATCTGTACTTCGGCGCGACTGCCACCGTCGTCGGAAAGAACTGTGCGCAAACGCATCGCTGGTGCACTCCAGGGGTCGATCAGGAGCACGTAATATAGCGCTCAATTGACGGCAGTCAGGATATCACCATATCCTGCTCGGACCAACCCTTCGAAGAATCAACTCGCCCTGTGCGGGTCCGCTCGAGAAAGAGGCGCCATGACCGTTGCACGGATCAACCCGCCCACCTTGGCGAAGCCTTCGGGATTCGCGCATGCCACGCGCTATCGCGACATCGTTCACCTGGCCGGTCAGACAGCCCTCACGCCCGAGGGGAAGATCGTCGAAGGTGGACTGCTCGCACAGTTCCGTCAGGCGTTGTCCAACGTGCTCACCGCGCTACAGGCAGCCGGCGGAACGCCCGAGAACCTACTCAGCGTTACGATCTACCTGGTGGACATTCCGGAGTATCAGGCCAACGGCAAGGAGATCGGCCGTATCTGGCGTGAGCTGGCCGGTACCGAATATCCGGCGATGGCCGGCATCGGCGTCACGTCGCTGTGGCAGCCCGAGGCGCTGGTCGAGATCCAAGCCGTAGCCGCGTTGACCACCGCGTCGGACTGAACCGGTCCAGGTTCCGGCGCGGCAGCCGAGTCGGGTCGCAACCGTTGTCGGGCGACCAGGTCGGCGAGCGCGTGACCGGGATCGATACGGCGCAGCGCGGCCGCGCCGCCGGCCATCGGATGTCGGCCCGAGACGCCGCGCCAGGGCCGCAGATGCCCGTATCAACGGAATATGTCCGCCAACCTCAATACTGCGCCCTACCCCTGACATCCCGGACTAATCCGAGGAAGCGACATCCCGACCATGCGACGGTCGTCGACAAATTGCGATGCCAATGGGAGCCTTCCCTGGTTCCACAGCTCCGAAAGGGCTGACCCTATGCTCACACCTTCCGCCCACACGGATACCTTTTGCCGGGACAATCTCCCGCCCGCCACAGATTGGCCCGAGTTCGTCTTCGACCTGCCCGGGTTGCACTATCCGGACCGGCTCAACTGCGCGACCGCCCTGCTCGATTCCACGGTGGCCACCTACGGACGGGAACAGCCTTGCCTGTACACCGCCGAGGAAACATGGACCTACGGCGACCTGCTCGACCGCGCCAACCAGATCGCGCACGTGCTCACCGGCGACTACGGCCTGGTTCCCGGTAATCGGGTGCTGCTGCGCGCCCCGAACAGCGCGTGGCTGATCGCCTGCTGGTTCGGGGTAGTGAAAGCGGGCGGAGTGGTGGTGACAACCATGCCGCTGCTGCGTGCACCCGAGTTGACGAAGCTGATCGAGTTGACGCGCCCCGTGCTCGCACTCTGCGACAGCCGGTTACTAGACGAATTGTCCACCGCAGATCCCGCACTGCCGGTGGTTCCGGTCGGCGGACCGACCACCGACGACCTCACCGCCCGCGCCGCGACCAAACCCGCATCGTTCACCGATGTCGAGACCGCCGCCGACGATGTCGTACTCCTCGCGCCGACCTCCGGCACAACGGGCGTTCCCAAGGCGACAATGCATTTTCACCGCGACGTGCTCGCCAATGCCGACACGTTCTCGGAGCATGTGGTGGCGCCGCGGCGCGACGACGTCTTCATCGGAACTCCCCCGCTGGCGTTCACCTTCGGTCTCGGTGGGCTGATGGTCTTCCCGTTCCGCGTCGGAGCATCGGTGGTGCTACCCGAGAAGACCGACCCGGACACGCTCGTCGACGCTATCGAGAAGTTCGCGGTCACCATGCTCTTCACCGCGCCGACCACCTACAAGGCGCTGCTCAAACGTGATGACCTCGGAAGGGTGAAGTCCCTGCGCCGCTGTGTCTCGGCGGGTGAACACCTCCCGGAGGTCGTGTACACGAACTTCCACGAGCGCACCGGCCTGCGGATCATCAACGGGATCGGTGGCACCGAGTTGCTGCATGTCTTCATCTCCGCTGCGGACGACGACATCCGGCCCGGTTCCACCGGCCGAGTGGTTCCCGGCTACCGAGCCGAGATCCAGGATGAGCAGGGACATCCGGTCCCGGATGGCACACCCGGGCTGCTGGCGGTCAAGGGACCGACCGGATGCCGGTACCTCGCGGATCCGCGTCAGCGCGACTACGTCCGCAACGGCTGGAACATGACCGGGGACAGCTACACCCGTGATGCCGACGGATACTTCTGGTATCACTCGCGCAGCGACGACATGATCGTCTCGGCCGGATACAACATCGGCGCCCCGGAAGTCGAGGCCGTCCTCGACCAACACCCGGACGTAGTCGAAAGTGGCGTTATCGGGATACCGGATGCCGATCGCGGCATGATCGTGCATGCCGCGATCGTGCTGCGGCCCGGCGTGCTCCCCGATCCGGACAAGGCACGCGAATTACAGGGCTTCTTCAAAGCCACCGCGGCACCCTACAAGTATCCCCGCAGCATCGAGTTCGTCGACAGCCTGCCGCGCAATCCGAGCGGCAAGGTACAGCGGTTCAAGATCCGCGACCGCTGGAGCGGCACGCGATGACCCGGGTTGTAATCGAACGCCTGGTCGACTGGCAGGACACCGACGCGGCTGGACATTATCACCACAGCACCGTTATTCGCTGGGTCGAGGCCGCGGAGGCCGCGCTGCTGAACCGCTTCGGCCTCCAGTGGCTCTTCGGTCAGATCCCTCGGGTTCGCTACGAGGTCGACTATGTCGACCGGTTGTGGTTCGGCGACACCGCGTCGATCGAATTGACCGTGGGCAAATTAGGCACTTCATCGGTGCGGTACGACTTCGTCGTCACCAGAATTCCGGCTGCGGGACAGGCTGAGTCGAGCCCCGCGACAATCGCGGCGCGGGGCACTCTGACGGCAGTCCATGCACCCGACCCCACCGCCGGTGCCCAACCATGGCCGACGAATGTCGCTACCGCGCTCCAGGAAACGTGGACGCCGCACACCGGATGAAAGACCGGTGCTCACCCGACCGAAATTCGACCGAATTCCATCCCACAAGCGTGAGGCTCCCATGCGCATCGCAGTAATCGGCGGAGGACCCGCGGGTCTGTATTTCTCCGCCCTCATGAAACAGCTCGACCCCACCCACGACATCACGATCTGGGAGCGCAATGCGCCCGGCGACACCTTCGGGTTCGGTGTCGTGTTCTCCGACGAGACACTCGGCGGCATCGAACACGCCGATGAGCACATCTACCGGACGATGGCCGACCAGTTCGCCCGCTGGAGCGACATCGACATCCACTTCCGCGGTGCGGTCCGCACCTCCGGCGGCCAAGGCTTCGCGGCGATGAGCCGCAAGGAACTGCTGCACATACTTCAGCAGCGATGCGCCGATCTCGGTGTCACGATCCATTTCCGTACGGCCGCACCGGATGTCGAGGATCTCGCGGCCACGCATGATCTCGTACTCGCCGCTGATGGAATCAATTCCGCGGTGCGCGCGCGCTTCAGTGAGGTCTTCGGTCCGAATGTGGATCCCCGGCCCAACAAATACATGTGGCTGGGCATCGATCGGGTGTCGGAGGCGTTCGAGTTCTTCGTCAAGCACACCCCGTACGGGATCATGCAGGTCCATGCGTACCCGTTCAGCGCGGGCCAGAGCACGTTCATCGTCGAGATGCACGAATCGGTGTGGCGCAGCGCAGGTCTGCACGATTTCGCCGACCGCGACTATGCCCCCGGGGAGAGCGACGAGAAGTCGATCGCGCTACTGGCGGAGATCTTCGCCGATGAACTGGACGGGCACACGCTGCACGCCAACAATTCCAAATGGATCAACTTCACCACCGTCCGTAACGAAACCTGGCGGCACGGCAACATCGTGCTGATCGGAGACGCGGCGCACACGGCACACTTCTCCATCGGGTCGGGCACCAAACTGGCCATGGAGGACGCGCTCGCGCTCGTCGCGTGCCTGCACGAAAACCAGTCCGTCGCCGCCGGACTCGAAGCCTATGAAACCGAGCGTCGACCGGTTGTCGAATCGGTGCAGCGCGCGGCACAGGCCAGCCTGGAATGGTTCGAATCCATCGCCCAGTACACCGATCAACACCCCGACCAATTCGCCTTCAACCTCCTCACCCGCAGCCGCCGGATCACCTACGACAACCTGAGACTGCGCGACGACAATTTCGTCGACGCGATCGACGGATGGTACCTGTCGGCGCAAGCCGCCGATGTCGAGTCCGCTCGCCCGCCGATGTTCTATCCGCTACGGCTCAAAGATGTCGAATTACCCAACCGCATCCTGGTCTCGCCGATGGACATGTATTCCGCAGTCGACGGGGTGCCGACGGATTTCCACCTCGTTCACCTGGGCAGCAAGGCGCTCGGCGGCGCGGGCCTGGTGATGACCGAAATGGTGTGCGTATCGGCCGAAGGCCGCATCACGCTGGGATGCGCTGGTCTCTACACCGAGGAGCAGGAGCAGTCCTGGGCCCGCATCGTCGATTTCGTCCATACCACGACACGCTCGAAGATCGGTGTGCAGCTGGGGCACTCCGGTCGTAAGGGCGCCACCAAACTGATGTGGGAAGGTATCGATGAGCCCTTGGAGACCGGTGAGTGGGAGACCGTGGCTCCATCGGCCATTCCATACGGACCCGACAGCCGCACGCCCCGTGAGATCACGGTCGCCGAGCTGGACGAGATTACTACGCAATTCGTCGAATCGGCCAGGGCAGCAGCGCGCGCCGGTTTCGATCTGCTCGAATTACACTGCGCCCACGGGTATCTGCTGTCGTCGTTCCTGTCGCCGCTGACCAACCAGCGCACGGATGAGTTCGGCGGGTCGCTGCAGAACCGGTTGCGTTTCCCGCTGCGAGTCTTCGACGCGATCAAACAGGTCTGGCCCGCGGACCGACCTCTGTCGGTGCGTATTTCGGCCATGGACTGGGCGGCCGGTGGCAACACGATCGACGACGCCGTCGAGATCGCGCGCGCCTTCGCCGAACACGGCGTGGACGTCTTGCACGTGTCGTCCGGGCAGGTGGTCAAGCACGAGAAGCCCGCCTACGGCCGGAGTTATCAGACGCCGTTCGCGGACCGGATCCGGCAGGAGATCGGCGTGCGGCACGGCATCGCGGTTGTCGCCGTCGGTGCGATCTCCTCCTACGACGACGTCAACTCGGTGCTGTTGGCCGGGCGCGCCGACCTGGTCGCCATCGGCCGCGGGCACCTGTGGGATCCGCAGTGGACGCTGCACGCGGCGGTGGAGCAGGGCTACCGCGGCGAGGCCGCCGAGTGGCCGCTCGCCTTCCGCGCCGGTAACCGGAAGCCGCCGACCGGCCGCACCGACGGCCCGCCGCCGCGCCTTCAGCTGGTGCGCGACACCGCCCACCCGAGCGCGCCGAGCCAGCGGTGGCAGCCGAGGAAAGCCGTCGCCAGCCGCTGAATCGAACCGAGAACCGCTGAGGGGCCGCCCGAATCGCCGTCGCGAAGTGGCCCCCAGCGGTTCGGCCACGGCCGCAGGAGTTCTACGTGCGCTTCCCATGGATCACGGCGAGGGCGTGTTGCTGCGCGAGCGAATTCAGTGCCTCGTTCAGCTGGTCGAACAGCGCGCCCGCGGCCTCCCCGTTCCAGGCCGGTGGCAGCAGCGTCAGCGGGATACCGGGATCGCGGTAAGGGAGCCGTCGCCATTGGGTGAGCATCGGAACGTAGATCTGGAACGCCTCCAGCGGTGTCATCCGGCCGGCCGTCGTCTGGTAGAGCACCGGGCGGTAGGTCGTCAAGAAGTCCGCGTACAACGCGGTGAGTTCGTCCAGGTCCCACCACATGTGGATTTTCGAGCGTAGATCGCCGAAGGCGATGTGCTGGCCGGTGAACATGTCCACGTAGGTGGACAGGCCGAGTCGTTCCAGTGTGTGCCGCGCCTCCCGGGCCAGGTTCCCCGGTGCCACCCAGACGCCGGGGGCGGCCGTCCCGAAGCCGAGGCGCGTCAGGCTCGACCGCAGCGCGTGCCGCTTGTCGCGCTCGGACTCCGGGACCGAGAAGACCGCCACCACCCAGCCGTCCTCCTCTGTTGCGCGGGCACGGTGGAAGATGCGCACGTCGCCTTCGGCGAGCACCTCTAATGTCGGGTCGGACAGCGAGTAGCCGGCGGCGCCGGCGTGGCGCCCGCTGGTGAGCACGCCGCGGCGCTTCAGTCGGGAGATCGACGATCGCACGGCCTGCCCCTCCGACCCGAGGTCGGCCATCAGCGCCACGAGAGAGGCCACCGAGAGCCAATTGCCTTCTGCCCGTGCGCACACGCCGAACAGCGTGATGATCAACTGAGCGAGGCGAGTGTCCCGGCCGACCTGCGACGCTGCGAGCTCTGTCGTCATATTTGCACCATACGTCACGCTAGTCGTCCCGAGGAAAGGCCACTCATCGGCCGGAATCGCGGTACACGATCGGAGTCTTGGAACCGGAAGCGCGGCTCCCGTGTTCGATCGAACGTGTACCGCGATCGCCGAAACCGATCCGCAGCAGGGCGCTACTCGACCGTCACCGGCTGCCTTCGTGTCGCTTGCACGGGGGAGCGATGCCGCGGCACCGAGATCGCCACCAACGCACCGAGGACCGCCACCGCGGCGAACACATAGAAGTTCACCTCGAAGCCCAACTTCCGCGCCGCGATCAAACCGCCGAGCGTCGGACCCGTGATCGCCCCGATTCGCCCGATGCCGAGCGACCAAGCCAGCGCCGTCGCCGCCAGATGCTGCGGATAGTGCGTGGCGCAGAATCCTCCGTTGAGTATCTGGGTGCCGACGCTACCCAGACCGGCCAGCGCGACCAGCCCGAACAGCACCCCCTGCGGCATATGCAGCGCAAGCATGAAGACCGCCACCGCTGCCAGTAGGAAGCAGGCTACGACCACGCGCTTGATCCCGACCCGATCCGCGATGAACGATGCTCCGATCGCGCCGAGCACCGCACCGGCATTGAGTACCAGAAGGAAAGCCAGCGACGAGCCGAGTGCGTATCCGGCGCTGCGCATGATCTGCGGCAACCAGGTGTTCAACCCGTAGACCAGCAGCAGTCCACAGAAGTTCAGGCCGGCGAAGAGCAGGGTAGACAGCAGCCAACGCGCCCGGAACAGCTGCACGAACGCATGTTCCGAGCCGACACCGGCTGCGGAATCACGCGGCGTGGATTCCACGACGTCGTCGTACACCACGCCGTAGCGGGCCGCGGTTGCTCGGGCTTCGGCTGTTCGTCCGTGCGCAGCGAGGTAGGAGATCGACTCGGGGAGCAGCCGATACGCCACCGGCAGGAGGGTGATGAGGGGAAGTCCTCCGATGGCGTAGAGGACCCGGAAATCGGTCTCGGGCAGCAGTGCGATGGCCGTAATCGCCGCGATCACTCCGCCGACGGAGTATCCGCTGAACATCACCGCGTTCGCGATCTGGCGGCGCGACCTGGGTGCGAACTCGATGGTGAGTGCGATACAGGTGGGGACAACACCGCCCAGACCGATGCCGGTCAGAAACCGCAGCACACCGAACACGATCTCGTTCGGCGCCGCCGCCGTGGCGAGCATGCAGGCCGAAAACCAGGCGATGGAACCGAGCAGGATGCGCCTGCGTCCGAGTCGCTCGGTGATCGCCCCTACCGTCAACGTCCCCAGCAGCATTCCCACGAGCGCCGCGCTGCCGATCACGCCCGCGGTGGACGCATCGAGATCCCACCTGTCGTACGCGATCAGGGTGGGCAGCGTCGAGCCGTATACCACCAGGTCGTACCCATCGAACAAGATGGTGGCGAAGCACAGCACGAGTATCGGTAAGCCGGTGCGGCGCTTGGTGTTGTCGTTCATGATTTCCCTGAGATCGAAGTGTTCGCCTGCGATCGTCGCGATGAAGGCGAGGGTCTGGCTGCGGGCTGACGGCGCGACTACGCGGCGACGGTGCCGAAGGCGAGGGTGGAGCTGGATGCGGATAGTATTGCGCATCCTTTACCAACGTAAGAGATACGCAATAGACATTTAACACACCGGCCGCTCGACGCGGGGCGGAATCCGAGAATTCCCGCCGGCGACAGCGTTCGCCAGTGCTGTCCACAATCGCGGGATGTGCACGGTCGGCAATCCCGGAGCCTCCGGGCCTTCACCGACAGGACGGCGAACGTCAACGCTGGAGTCGACCACACCCATAGGGCGCCGGACCGGTTCGACATCATCCCCGCCGTCGCCGCCATAACATTGACTATATTTTACGATCGTGAAGAATGCGTGATAAGTGCGGCGCGTTCTGCCCGACCTGCCATGACCGAACGGAGCCGAACCATGGACCCTGAGTTCAGCAAGAATCTTCTCGACAACGACCATTCCCAAGGCACGCGGCCCGACGGCCGCACCCCGCACGACCAGCTGGAGCGCTGATGATCGACACCACGGTGAGCTCCACAATCTTTACCGCCGCCCTCGCGCTGACCCCGACGGAGCCGCAACACTTCGATCTTGCCTTCACCGCCACGACCCAACCGTGCCCGTGGCCCAAGGCATACGGCGGTGACCTGGTCGCCCAGGCGGCAGCAGCGGCGATGCGGTCGGTGACCGACGGCAAGACCCTGCATTCGATGCACAGTTACTTCTTGCGTCCGGCGGACATCGGAGCGAACATCCGCTATGAGGTCGAGTTACTGCGGGACGGCCGCGGCTACAGCACGCGGCAGGTCCGCGGTTTCCAGAATGGCAAGCCGATCTACACCTGTCTGGCCAACTTCGCCGCCGGCGAGCCCGGCGCAACGTTCACGGCCGAGTTCGACCGGACCATTCCCGGGCCCGAAGAGCTGCCCAGCACGGAGGACTACCTCGCGGACCGCACCGGTGGATCGATGACCGAGGAGTCGAAGGCCTATTGGTCCCGCGGTCGCAGCTTCGACATGCGGCATGTGCCCGGCCCCGTCTATCTCGCCGTCGAGGGGGAACAGGTCGCGCACCAGGCGGTATGGGTGAAGCCGTTCGATCCGTTGCGGCCCGTCGACGGTCTGACCGACGCTCAGCGGGACCAAGCCGCGCTCGCCTATGTCTGTGACTACACGATCCTGGAACCAGTGCTGCGCGTGCTCGACCTCCCCTGGGCCCAGCCCGACCTGGTCACCGCCAGCCTCGACCACGCCATGTGGTTCCACCGCCCGGGACCGGTCGACGATTGGCTCCTCTACGTCCAGGAAGCGGTCACCGCCGACGCGGGCCGCGGCCTGGCTTCCGGCCGCTTCTTCACTCGCGACCAGCGACACCTCGCCACGGTGCTCCAGGAGGGAATGATCCGCACCCCCTGAACGACCGCAACTCGGCTGACCCACCGGAGATAGTGTCGGAACTCGCCGATCGATAACGTTCAGGCGACCACCAATTGATCGCCCGAGCGGTTGGCCGCCGGAAGCCCTCGGTCCGACTCCGGGCGGGCGACAAATTTCCGGATGCCTGGTCGAGGACAGTCTTCTCGCAGCCGACGGCGGTGAGCGCGCCAATGTGGTCATCACCTGGAGGGCAGCGGAGTACCGGCTGTCGGAGCGGTCACCGCATCAGCGCGGACGACGCGTCCACATACTACATCGACCCGGCGGAGGCAAAGCCCGCCGGGTCGATGGTCCCGCGTCCGCGCCGCGGATCAGCCGATGATGGCGTTCATGATCGTGCCCGCACTGGTCGCCACCGCGCCGCCCGCCATGGCGCCCGCGACCATCTTGGGCGACTGCAGGCCGCCGCCATTCCACTTCTCCCACGCGAATCGGCCGCCGCCGTACGTGATCGCGGTGATACCGGACAACTGGACCATCCAGGTGAAGTACCGGCCCATCTGCTCCAGCTTGTCGGCCAGCGGCGGCGCTTCCGCAGTCGGATCTTCGAACTGCGCGATCACTGTGTCGTGTAGCGCGGCGAGAATCATGCTCACGTTCGTACTCCTTTTCGCATGCTCAGGTGATGCCGGAGGCAGTTCGAGCGAAAGATCGCGCAGCCGGAATTCGGCGCGCCACGGGTACTGCGACGCTATCTACGGACTCGACAGTCCCGTGTCATGGGCGTCTCCTGCTTTCCACATGGCCCCTGGGAAAACTCGTGACAGGCTCGATTGAACCTCATCAGCAGGGAGTAAGCCCGGCGACACACCGCTCTCCCCCACGACTCGAGGCACAGCCGCAGCCCCTGCCGACTCCGATCGCCCCGAATACGCTGCACTCAGGCAGATCCTGACCGCACGTCGGTGCAGTGCGGCGCCGAATCTTCCGCCGACAGCACCATGACCGCGAGGAGGACACCGCACTGCGCTTCCTCGATTCCGCTGCTCATCACAGTGCCGATCATCGCGGCGACCGCGGTCGCCGCGGCTACGTCACGACTCCACGGAGACGGCGGGAGCCTCCGACGGCACGAATCGGGCCCGCCGAGAGGCAACCGATCGGCGACACACCGAGCGTTCGCCGGACTAGCATTAGAGAGGAAACTTATAGTGCAAAGTCGATAGTCGGGACGGCTCAGGTGACGCGCGGGCAGCACACGCGACGCCACTCAGGAGGAAACCGCGATGCCGAACAGCGATGTACAGGTCACTAACGGGTCACCGCCCAGAATCGATACGAGCGTCGCCCACGAGGCACGTGTTTTCGACTACTGGCTCGGCGGCAAGGACAACTATCCCGCCGATCGCACACTTGGTGACGCAATCGCCACGCATATTCCCGCCATCCGCGATATAGCCCGCGCCAATCGCGCATTCCTCGGGCGGGCGACCCGTCATCTGGTCGACGCGGCGGGGGTCGACCAGTTCCTCGACATCGGAACCGGTATGCCGTCCGCGGGCAACACCCATGAGATCGCCCAGCGCGTCGATCCGTCCGCACGCGTCGTCTACGTCGACAACGATCCGGTCGTGCTCGCGCACGCGCGCGCCTTGATGGCGAGCCATCCCCGAGGCAAAACCGCTTTCATGCAAGCAGACTTGAACGATCCGCGTTCCATCCTGGACAACGCCACCCTGACCGGCACCCTCGACCTCGACCGGCCGATCGCGATCATGCTGGTAGCGATCATGATGTACCTCCGCGACAGCGACGATCCGCACGGCATCATCCGCACACTCCTGAACGCGGCGCCCTCCGGCAGCTATCTGGTGATCACCCATCCCACCGCCGATTTCGACGAGCGTGTCATGGCGCGGGTGGTGGCCACCATCGAGCAGGCGGGTATCACTTTCCGGCCGCGCACCCGCGCCGAGACCGAATCCCTGTTCGCCGGAACGGACATCATCGAGCCGGGTGTCGTACCGGTGACCACGTGGCGTCCGGACTCCTGCGACCACGTCGATCCGGATCCGGCCTGGTTCTGGGCAGGTATCGGCCGCAAGCCTTGATCGTCGCGCGGCGGGCGACGCTCCGGATCATCGATCATCCTGCTGATCGGTGGTGTCAGAGCAGTCGTCGAGCAGCGGACCGGACCGATCGATCCAGACGAACAAGTCCTTCAGTCCGCGACTTTCACGACGAGTTTGCCGAAGTTGCGGCCCTCGAGCATGCCGATGAACGCCTCGGGCGCGGCGGCCAAACCGTCCACCACGTCCTCGAGATAGCGAACACGGCCGGCGGTGACCCATTCACCCATCTCGCGCAGGAAGTCCGGATACAGCTCGTCGACGAACTCCGACTGGATGAATCCACGCACGGTCAGGCTCTTGGTCAAAATGCGGCTGTAGTAGGCGGGGAGCCGATCCGGCCCTTCCGCGGCCCCCGACGCGTTGTAGTTGGCGATCAGGCCGCAGACCGGCACGCGTGCATAGGTATTCAGCAGTGGATAGACCGCGTCGGCCACCGCGCCGCCGACATTCTCGAAGTAGACATCGATTCCGTCGGGAACAGCCGCCGTCAACTGCTGCACGAAATCAGGGGCGCGATGGTCCAACGCGCTGTCGAAGCCGAGCTCGTTCAGGTAGGCGACCTTGCGCGGCCCGCCCGCGATACCGACGGTACGCGCGCCTTGGATCTTGGCCATCTGGCCGACGGTCGCCCCCACCGGTCCGGTGGCGGCGGCGACCACCAGCGTCTCACCGGGCTTCAGTCGGCCGATCTTGCGCAGGCCCGCGTACGCGGTGAATCCCGGCATGCCGAGCACGCCGAGCGCCGTCGAGACCGGAGCCGTCTCGGGGTCGAGCTTGCGCACACGGCGAGCCGATACGACATCATAGGTCTGCCACCCCGAATAGGACAGCACCATATCGCCTTTCGCCAGCGCGGCGGCACGGGATTCGAGCACTTCGGCCACGGTCGCCCCGACCATCACGGCACCGACCTCGACCGGTTCGGCGTAGGACTTCGCCGAACTCATCCGGCCGCGCATGTAAGGATCGAGTGACAGGTACCGCGTGCGCAGCAGAACCTCGCCCTCGGCCGGAGCCGGAAGCCGGGTGGTCTCGATACGGAAGTTCTCCGGGGTAGGCGCACCCACCGGCCGGGAAGCAAGCACGATTCGCGTCGACTCGACCATGCAGGTCACCCTAGTCGGTGCGGCGGGCACATATCGCACCCCGCACGCGCTCGCGCGTCGGGCGATCACCACGACGGCGCCTTCGGCCCGAGAACCAGGCCCGCCGTCGCCTCCAACGGCCGACCGGTAGCCGACCGCTGTCGCCGCGAGATCGTCTCGCGCGCAACACCTCCGTACCCGAGGGCGGCCAGCGGAATCGGCATGAGCGTCCGGGACATCGTGATGAGTTGTCCGAGCATTGGCACACTCGCGCGACGTTCGTAGCGTCGAGGACATGACCCTGGAAATCGGCGCCATGCTGCCCACCTCGACCCCTGACCCGGCGCATCCCATTCTCGGCGACGTGCGGGCGAGCGCCCGGTTCGCCGAGCAGATCGGGCTCGACTCGGTGTGGTCAGCCGATCACCTCGTCGCCAGCGCACCGATCCTGGACAGCACCGTGGTGCTGGCCACCGCCGCCGCCGCAACCGAGCACATCCGTATCGGCTACAGCGTCTTGCTGCTCGCGCTGCGCCCGACCGCCTGGGCCGCCAAACAGATCGCCACCTTGCAGTACGTCTCCGACAACCGCCTGTTTCTCGGCATCGGCACCGGCAATCCGGCACACGGGGATATCGGGTGGCGGGCAGCTGGGGCACCGTTCGCCGAGCGGGGCCGGCGCACCGACGAGGCGCTACGGGTGCTGCCCGACCTCGTCGCAGGGCTGCCGACGACGTTGCCGGACGGGACCGAGGTCACCCTGTCGCCCGGGGCGGTCATGCCGCCGATATTGGTGGCTGGCAACGGACACCGGGCAAAGCGTCGCGCCGCCGCCAACGGTAGCGGCTGGGTCGCCGTCGGCCTCGAGCCGCAACAGGTACCCGCGTGCGTGGTCGAACTGGCGGCGCTGGCCGACGAGTACGGGCGACACCCAGCTGCTGTCACGATCGTCGCACCCCCGCTGGCGACCGATCCCGGCCACGCGGCCGAACGGCTGGCCGCGTACGCGGACGCGGGCGCTACGCGAGTCATTCTCGCCCCGTCCGGCGCGGACTGGCGCGCCGACTACGAATTCGCGGCTGAGGTCAAAGAGCAGCTCTGAACGCGCCGATCACACGCTGCACAACAGCCCGATGCCGAGGGCCAGCAGTGTCATAGCGATCACCGAATCCAGCACCCGCCAGGCGAACGGACTGGCGAACAGCGGTCGGAGTAATCGAGCGCCGAAACCCAGCGCGGTGAACCAGAGCGCGCTGGCCAGCATCGCCCCCGCGCCGAGAAACCAGCGATCCGGACTGGCATAAGTGTTGGCAAAGGAGCCGAGCAGTACCACGGTGTCCAGGTAGACGTGCGGATTGAGCCACGTCAGCGCCAGGCAGGTGACCACGGTCGCATCGAACGCGACGGTGGCCCTGGCGGATTCGGCGACCACTGTGGCAGAGGTAAACACCCGCCGCGCGGCCAGCGCCGCGTACCCGATCAGAAACGCCGCACCCGCGTAGTGGGCCACGGCGACAACTTGCGGAGCAGATTCGACAATGAGACCGAACCCACCGACCCCGGCCGCGATCAGCACGATGTCCGACACCACGCACACCGTGACCACCGCGGAGACATGCCTGCCGCTGATTCCCTGGCGCAGCACGAAGATATTCTGTGCACCTATCGCCACGATCAGCGAGAGGCCGAAGCCCAAACCGGACGCGGCCGCGACCGCCGCGGAAGAAACACTCACGCGCATGGACGTTAAAGCTGGGCAGATACCCAGACAAGCTGATGATTATTCCCAATCGTTACAATTTCTTAGCTTCGTCATTACGAATACTTACTGTGCACCTTCGGCTCGACCCACCCCGCACTCGATGTCGCGATCACCGACGGGACCTTCGAGACGGCCGCTCGCCGAGTGACACCTAGTTGCGGCCGCGCCCATACCAGGATGGCAATGCCATCCAGGGAACAGCCGTCGCGATCCGTGTCCGTCCGCGCAACAGTCCGACATACCTACCGCACGTAGTCCCCACCGGCCCGAGTGCGCACCGTCGATGCCGCACGGCCCGCCGGTGGTCCCACTCATGAGTGGGACCACCGTGGCCGAACCAGTCAGTGCCCGAGTCGATCCTCAGACCCCGACCTCGAAAGAGATACTGCCACATCGGCTCCACCACGTCGCATCGGTGAACGCACATCTGCGCGTACATGCGCTTTGTGCACGTGTACGCACACTGCCCGCCGGCGACAATCACGAAATCGGGAAGTGAAAACGCCCCCGGAATCCGGGGTGACGACGTCTTTTCGAAAAGGCGGCCACCGATGACGCAGCGCTGCTCGAATCAAACCCTCCCACACCCAAACATCGTCGGCGGCAATCACATTCACAATTCGCCAGGCGGTGGATGCGCGGTTGGGCCGCACACCCGTCTGCATCACCCTGCCGTCTGCGATCGCTTCCGCACGATCCACCCGAGAGCCGGATGCCGGCTTCCACCGACGTGGCGGTCCGCACCGCGGCGTCGAGGGTCGTCGGGCCGCAGTAGTCACACTCCCGTATCCGGCCAGCGGACGACGACTCAGGCGATCCCCTCGCCCGAGCGCATTTCCGAGAGCAACTCCCTGAGGAATTCCACGCTCCTGGCCGGTGACAACGACTCCACGCTGAGCCTGTTCATCACCGACATATACAGCTCGACATCGCGGCGCTTGTCCAAATAGAGCGAGCTGGTGAGTTGCTCGGTATAGACGATGTCGAGCAGTTCGGTTTCCGGAAAGCGCAGGATACTGAAGGGTCCACCCGCGGCGGAGTGTCCTCCTGCCGAGTACGGCAGCACCTGGATTCGGACATTGGCACGTTCGGCCACCTGGACCAGATGCTCGATCTGCTCCCGGAGCACCAACATCCCGCCGACCGGCCTGCGCAGCGCGTTCTCGTCGATGACCGCCCACAGGGTCGGAGCGGCCACCCGGCTGAGAATCTGCTGGCGGCGTATCCGGATGGCGACCCGGCGCTCGGTCTCGTCGGTGTTACCGAGCTGGATCACCGCACGCGCGTAGTCGGCGGTCTGCAACAGACCCGGAATGAATTGCGCCTCGTAGGTGCGGATCGTGGTCGCGGCTTGTTCGAGTCCGATATAGGTCTCGAACCAGGCCGGAAGCAAGTCGCTGTAGTGCTGCCACCAGCCGGGGTCGTTGGCACGGCGAGCCAGCTCGAGGTAGGTTTCGCGTTCAGCGGGGTCGACAACGCCGTAGAGGCTCAACAGATCGTTCAGGTCGCGTTCTTTGAATCCGGTCCGCCCCAGCTCCAGACGGCTGATCTTGGCGTGCGATCCGCGAATGGCGTCACCCGCCGCCTCCCTGGTGATCGCACTACCCTCGCGCAACTGACGCAGCCGACTACCGAGCGCGATCCGCAGCACGGTCGGACCACGCTCTGCCGCAAGGAATTCCGCATTCCCGCTGTTGTCCTCGTCGTTGGTCATGGATGCCTCCGGCCGATAGGGGGGTAGACCGCGGAGCGCAGTGCCTCCACCATCACAGATCACCTGACGTCGGTAGTCGATCCTACTCGGCCGCGAACGCAGCTCGACGACGACGCGAGCGCGAGTCGAATTATGCTTCCGCAATCATGGATTCACAAGAGCGACAATGCAATAACTTCGGGCAATCCTGGGCGTGTCCGCGGCCGACTGCGTAGAGTCGCCCCCGATGATGGCCGAGCGGGACAGGAGCAGCCATGGCTTCGGTAGACGAGGCGACTCGGCTCCCGGGTGTGGATCCGAACACCCCCAGCATCGCGCGCGTTTACGACTACGCCCTCGGTGGCGCGGACTGGTTCGACGTGGACCGCAGGGCCTACGAGCACCTGAAGAAGGTCGTCCCGCACCAGGATGCCGTCGGTACGGCCAACCGGCGCTGGCTCGAGCGCGTGGTGCGGTATGCCACCGAAACGGCGGGCATCGACCAGATCCTCGATCTGGGTAGCGGCCTGCCCACCCACAGGAACACCCACGACGTCGCACAGGAACTCGGTGCCGAGGTCGTCGTTGTCTACGTGGACAACGACCCGATGTGCGTCGCCCGGGGCCGAGAACTACTCGAGGCGAACGAGCACACACACTTCCTGGATCTCGACCTCACCCGGCCTGCCGAGGTGATGGACGATCCCGACCTCAACGGTCATCTGGATCTGAGCAAGCCCGTATTGCTCATGCAGTGCGGAACACTGCATCACATCGATGACGACCGGGATCCCGCGGCGATCATGCACGAATACGTCGAGCGCCTCGCGCCGGGCTCATACGCGATGGTCAGTCACTTCTTCGACCCGGCCGGCGAGAACGAGCACATGCACGCCCTGGCCCGGCAAGCCGAGCAAGCCTTGCTCGACGAGGGCCTCGGCACCGGACGGTGGCGCACCCGCGCGGAGATCGAGGCATTCTTCGACGGCCTGGAGTTGGTCGCGCCGGGAGTGGTGGAATTGCACGACTGGTGGCCGAGCGGCCCCGCTCTGCGCACACCCTGGCCGGACGAGCGTCTCATCGTCGGAGGAGTCGGCCGCAAATCCTGATCCGTACCAAGAAGGGAGCTCGATATGGCGTCGTACGACACGCGGGTCACCGACGAGGGCGTCCGGGCCACATTGTCCGGCATCCTCGCCTGCACCAGTATCGATCTCGCGACCTCCAAGGACGGCATCAACTGGTCCTCGACCGCGTTTTTCGCGGAGCTGGACGAAGATCCCTTCCGCCTCACCCTCGTGCTCGAATCCGGCGGCAAGACGCTCGATAGCCTACGAACAAATCCGAACATCGGCGTCAAGGTCGTCCCAGCGGGATTCCTCAACCCGTTCGCGCAAGGGCTCGGAACAGCGGTGGTGCGCGAAGACCACGGCGAACGGGAAGAGACCTTTCGGACACTTCTTCGCAAAGAGCCACAGATCGAACCGTTCCTGTCCACTCCTATCGAGGCACTGATCGTGCACATCGACTGGTGGCGGGTCACGCACGTGCAAGGCGGGCTACTACCGGGACGAGTGCTGCGCCGGCCGAACACACCGTGAACCGGCGTGCCGGGTCCACCCAATGAATACCGGACGGTATTCATTGCGCGGTGTTGGTCGAAATGACCGGCAGCCGATCACATGAAATCATTTCCAGCCGAACGTATCCGACATTCATTGCTGTGGAAATCGGTGGACTCTAGGCTGGTGAGCCAACCGCACAGAGAGGTCCTCCATGTCTGATCCCACCCCCCGGACCGGTGTCCGCGCACCGGTCGGCGTGGACACGACACGGGCGAGCATCGCCCGCGTCTACGACGCCACCCTCGGTGGCAAAGACAATTACGAGGTCGACCGCTACGTCCGTGACAAGGTTGCCGAGGTCGCACCGCGCCAGAGCGACGTGGCCAGGATGAATCGACGCTGGCTGCACCGAGTAGTGCGATATCTGGCCGGGACCGTCGGCATCGACCAGTTTCTCGACATCGGCGCCGGTCTACCCACCGTGGGCAACACCCACGAGATCGCCCAGCAGCAGCAACCGGATGCGCGCGTGGTGTATGTCGACAACGATCCGGTTTGCAACATCCACGGCCGAGTACTGCTGGAACGCAACGAATACACCCGTTTCGTGCCCGGCGACCTGACCGAGCCGAGCACCCTGTTGTCACATGCCGAGGTCACCCAGCATCTGGACCTCTCCCGCCCGCTGGCGCTGATCCTCTGCGGCATCCTGCACCACGTCGACGACGCACTCGATCCCGCGGGCATCATGCGCAGATACATCGACACGCTGCCCGCCGGCTCATACGTCGCGATCACCCATTTCCACGACCCCTCCGATGGCTCCGAGGCCCACGACATGGCCATCGAGTTGCAACGACGCTTCACCGAGATGGGTTTGGGCTCCGGCTGGTACCGCACCCGCGCGGAGATCGCCTCGTATTTCGGTGATCTGGAACTGATCGAGCCCGGCTTGGTCGAACTCGACGACTGGTGGCCGATGGGGCCCGCACTCCATCCGCGACTGACCGAGGAACGGCTACTGCTGGGCGGCCTCGGCTACAAACCCGTTCCCGGCGTGGTGACCTCCCTGCACCGCAGGACCGGAAGCAAGAACGGCCGACTCGGTTCCCGCAACGGCGGCTCGGCGGAAAGGTGACACGATGAACTACGACGACCTGAACGGACCGCGCCTACGGGAGGACCGGTGGCGCTTTCTGGAAGTGCCGCTCGGCGGAGACCAGACCTGGCGCTACGCCGATCCCGCGGCGCAGACCGACATCGATGATGGCACCGTGTCGGTCCGGATCGACGCCTTCACCCGATCGAACTCGGATGTTCAGATCCTGGACAACCCGAAGCATCTGCTCGTGTCGGTCGAGGAATTCGACCTCACCGGTGGACCGCGAACCTTCGCAGTGGAGATGGCGGCGGAGAACATCGGCGCCACCGGCGAAGACTACCGGGACGGTTTCGCCGCGTTCAACGTCCTCGACATGAACAGCGCCCAGGTTTTCGACCTGATCGCGACCAGCAAGCACGCCTACGCGATCCACGAACGCCTGTTCGTGCCCGGTGTGGTCGACAAGGAACTCGCGTTCACGCATGTCGTGCACGCGCCGCTCGCGGGCGTCGACATCAAGCCCACCCAGTTCCACCGCTACGCGGTCAGCATCGACCGTAGCACCGGCGCTGTCGGCTGGTCCGTCGACGACTTCCCTGTCTACACCACGCACGCACCGAACCTGCCGGAGAAGATTCAGATCGGATTCGGCATCATCACCCTGCATCCGATCGAAGACGGACACAGCACCTCGCTGCGCGGACAGGGCCTGCACGCTCGATGGCGTCAATTCACCGTCGACTAGACGGCACCCGGCCGATCGAGGTCACCGACGCCCCCGGGATCCGATCGGCGCCCACCACCGTGCGACGCTGTCGGCCACGGTCAGTCGACCCACAGCCGTCGTCGACGATCGAGGTTATGACGCCGAAGCACGCCACGGTTCAACTGGTTTCGTCAACGTGGTCGGCGTCCGCGCCCGGACATTCGCGCCTGGATCATCGCTGTTATTCGGAATAGCATGGCGCCCAGCGAAACTTGCTTGGGCGCCATGCCTCCCGTAGACAAGGGCAACCGAAGTCCGCGGGTACGCGCCCCGCCAAGCGACCTCGACCGAAGATATTCGACGTCACCACGCAGGCGCGGACCACATGCCACCGATCTCGCGTTCGGCAAGGCGGCGGCCGCTGGCGGCACAGCTCAGATCATTTCCTTCCGTGGCCATTCGGCACTGCGGGCCTGGGGGAAATCTTCTGACGTATCGTCACTTTCGGCCAGATCCCATTCGAACTCGCTCATGTCGTCACCACGGCGCGGATCCCACACCATCGCCGCGGCCGCCCCGACCAACAACGTAACGACAATGGCCGCTACGACTCCATACAGCACGTTTCCAGCCTCCTGAGAACCGAATCGATGACGCGGCTATGGCGGATACGCAACGCGCACAGCTCTTTTCACGCCGCACGCATAGTAGACCCCGGATGCGGATCAGGACCCTCAGGTCGGCGACTTTCCCGGGCGGCCGGTGCGGATTCGCGCCGAGCGATCATGCCCACCGATTCCGCGGAAACACCACCGCGAATCCCCAGCGTCGCCTACGCTCATCCGGTGTCCCGGTGGCCCCGGGACATGCAGCGCGGCAACGGTACGCCCAAGCCGACCGCGATCGCTGGTGGTAGCGGTGAGGTTCGATCGTTCGATGAACCTCACCGTCACACCTGAATCGCAGCAATTCCTGCGGACATCGGCCCGGAATAACCCGCATCTGGCATCCTCCGGGCTACCGTCTTGAGTCATGGACGACATCGAACTGCAGCCACCGACCGTCGCCTCCGCCAAGCAGACCGGACTGGTCCTGGACATCGCCGCTCTCGACATCCACAACCCCCTCGCCGGTCCCGGCGAGATCACCTACCCGTACATCCGCTGCACCGACCATCGAGTTCTGCGCCTACCCCAACCACTGCACCGGTGGGCGACCGACACCATCGCGCTCAACCACGCCCAACGTGCCACCGGCGCGACGCCACTGTTTCCTGGACAGATCGAATTCGGCATCCTCGACGGCACGATGTACGCCGAACTGCTCTGACCGCCACGCGCCGCGGCGAGGGTCCGACCGCTCCGGCCGGACCCTCGCCGCCACTAGCACACGTCCTGGTCCCAGCTCTCCGAGACGACAGGCACGAGGCGAACCGGCGCGCCGACAGCACGCTCGGCTGCCGACGCCATCATGCCGCCCGAAGGCCGGGCCTTCGCACGGACGGCGTTACGCTGATGTCCGAGTGATCAGCAAACCTGGTGACAGTGCTCGATCGCAAGACGCGCCGATCTCGGGCGGCACGCTCCGAACGGTGGACGCGCCGCTGCCACCGACGACGGTCGGTCGATCTGTTGTGGCTGCTCGTCGGGCCGGTGCCGGAGCGGATGTCGGTGCCGCGCAACACGAAACAGACCCGAGACATCTTTCCCGGAGACCGCGTGTGAGCCGGGACTGTCGCGAGCAGCGATCAACGGCGAGCGCGGTGAACTCGTGACTCGAGGGGACCGGACCTGGCTCGGTAGCGAACGCACCGACGGCACGACACACTGGAGGCCGTGAATCGCATGTCATTCCACCGACGCTCCCGCGCACTGGACGGCCTGCCGTGACCGAACTCGCCCGCGGTGAGAACCGCCCCGCGCCCGGCGATCGGCTCACGGTCACCGTCACATGCTCTGCTCCCGTCGATGTGTCGGCCTTGTTGCTCAGCCCGCACGGGCGTGTGCGGTCCGACGCCGATTTCGTCTTCTTCAACCAGCCGACCGCGCCCGGCGTCATCTATCGGCACGGCCGCGGTGCCGGTGACGTGGTGGATATCCAGACCGGCGCGCTGCCTGCCGACGTCGACCGGGTCGTCGTCACCGCGAGCCTGGACGGCAGCGGGCCGGCCACTTTCGCCGGCGTCGGCTCGCTGCGCGCGAGCATCGCAGCCGAGGCCGGCACGCTGGCTTTCCCGATAACCGGGCTCAGCACCGAGGCCGCCGTGGTGTGCGTGGAGATCTACCGCCGCGGCGGCGGATGGAAGATCCGCGCAGTCGGGCAGGGTTACGACAATGGTCTTGCCGGAATCGCGACCGCGTTCGGCGTGAATATCGATGACGAGCCCGCCGCACCACCACCGCCGCCCGTCGCCCCGATTCCCCCGCCGAGCTACCAAGTGTCCGGTCCGGCGCCCGCGCCACCGGCGTATCCCTCGCCACCGGCCTACCCCTCGTCGCCCGCCGTACCACCCTCACCACCACTGCCCTCACCTGAGCAAGGAGCGCTGCCGATGCACAGCGAACTATTCGCCCCGAGCCACGCCGAAGTCACCGGTGTCGGCATCCAGAAGCAGGGCGGCAAGATGATCAAGGTCGCCGTCAATGGCGAGATCATGGCGCGCGCCGGGTCGATGGTCGCATACCAGGGAGAGTTGCAGTTCCAGGCGCTCGGTTCGGGCGGCATCGGGCGGGCGATCCAGCAGCGACTCACCGGCGAGGGCGTACCGCTGATGAAGGTGTCCGGCCGCGGCGACCTGTTCGTCGCCAACGGCGCCGCCGACGTGCACACGATCGATCTCGATGGCACCGACGGCCTCACCATCAATGGCGCCAACGTCCTCGCCTTCGATTCCACGCTGACGTACAACATCCGCATGGTGCAAGGCGCTGCCGGATTCGCCAGCAACGCCGGGCTGTTCAACTGCGTCTTCACCGGCCGAGGGCGAATCGCGATCACCACCCACGGCACACCGGTCGTGCTCAACGTCGACCAGCCCACCTATGCCGACCCGCAGGCGGCGGTCGCCTGGTCGTCCAGCCTGCAGACCGGGATCAAGCGCAACGATTCCTTCGGCCTCGGCAGGCTCATGGGGCGCAGCACCGGCGAGAGCATGACGCTGTCGTTCTCCGGCCGTGGTTTCGTCATCGTGCAGCCTTCCGAGTTGCCGCCGGGGGGCTTCATCGGCGGCACCGGCGGCGGACAGGAGGCCGGCCAGAGCGGCGGCGTACTCGGCGGGTTGTTCGGATAGCGGAGACGATCCCGGTCACGCCTGGCGCGACACCAGTTCCACGACGGTGATGTCCGACGGTGCGCCCACGCGTACCGGCGGACCCCACGCCCCGGCGCCCCGGGTGACGTACAACTGGGTGTCGCCGTACCGTTCGAGTCCGGCAACCGTCGGATTCGCCAGGCCCACAAAGTAATTCGCCGGCCAGATCTGGCCGCCATGCGTATGCCCGGACAACTGCAGGTCGACGCCGTGCCGGACCGCGGCGTCGATGAGCACGGGCTGGTGCGCCAGGAGAACAGCGGTACGCGAGCGGTCCCGGTCGCCGATCGCCGCGACGAAGTCGGGCCCGCGCCCGGTCCGCTCGCCCTGCACATCGTTCACGCCCGCCAGATCGAATCCGGGCAATTCCGTGCGGGTATTCGCGAGCAGCCGCATTCCGAGCTCTTGAACGTGGTCGATCCACTCGTCGGCGCCGGAGAAATACTCGTGGTTGCCGGTCACGAAGAACGCACCATGGCGGGCGCGCACGCGCGCCAGCGGCTCGACGGCGGAGCGCAGGTGCTCGACGCTGCCATCCACCAGATCACCGACGACGGCGATCAGGTCGGGGCGGGTGTCGTTGATGGTGCGGACCACCCGCTCGGCGAAACCGCGGCCGAGAACGGGACCGAGATGGATGTCGCTGACGACTGCGATGCGGAACCCGTCCGCTCGACGGGGCAGTTTCGCCAGCGGCACCGCGACGCGTTGGACGCTCGGTCCGTCGAGCACGCCGTAGGTCCCGGCGCCGACGGTGGTCGCCGCGGCAGCCACCGCTGCACCGCCGACGACGCGGGAAACGAATATTCTGCGCGGAATTCGGGTAGTCGTGGGCGCACCCGCCGCAGGTTGCGGCGCAATGTCTTTGGCCGGCAGTGAATCGGCGTCGACGCGATTTCCGCGGATGCGACACCCGTGTCCGGCACCGATGTCGTACCGAACCGCAGCAGTACGAGCCGAATCGGCTCGACTACCAGCAATGCCAGTAGCAGATACCCGAGAAACGCGCCCCACAGATAACCCGGCCAGGCGATGAGTCGGACCAACGGGAACGGCGCGGACGCCACTTCGGCAACGCTCGCGCCGACCAGGAGCAGCGGGCCGGCCACCACGACGACGGTGCCGACCCGCCGTGCGCGCGACCCCGTCACGGTGGCATCCCGCACGACCCGCCGCCACACATACCACTGCAGCCCGACGAACAGCACCGACACGAAGATCACGACAGCAACGACAGTCACGGCGAGGACACTCACCACCACGGCTGCACTCGCTGTGAACGTTCCGATTCCTCGGCGCCGATTCGCGACACGCCATCGATCACGCGCGCCGCATCGAGTTCACGCACCCCGGCTCATCTCATCCGCTCGATGAGGCCGCGCAGATAGGCGGCCTGACCCGCGTGCTGCAGATCGTCGGAGAGCACGCTGACCAACCGCACGCCGAGCGTCACCGGCGGATCCCACCGGATGTCCACGATCCGTTCGAGGTCGCTGTCGTCCAGCTTCCGGACGAAGCGCACCGCGTGGTCGTGCACCGCGTCGTAGTAACCCGTGAGCAGCTCGGCCGGTGCACGAACAACAGCGACGTCGACGGGGCGGTCGCCGTAGCCGGTCGCGCTTTCCTCGATCGGCAATCCGAATCGTTCGTACCAACCGTGCGCGGTCCACACCTGCTCGGTACCGGCCACGTCCGCCACATGATCGTCCTGCACCCGCGTCAGATGCCAGACCAGCCATGCGATCGAGTTGGCGCCGGGGTCGACTCGGTAGACGAGGTCGTCCTCGCCGAGCCCGTCCACCGCCTCGTGCACTACCTCCCGGATCCGCCCGAAGGCGTCGGTCAGCACATCGGCACTTCTCATTGTCTCGGCTCCTCCCTCGCGGTCAGATGCTGTCGACGGTACCGACCCGCGCCCCGAGCCGGGCCTGATACCGGACCGGTCGATGTGATCGGCGCGGGCCCACGTCCCATGCTCGACGTGCTGCGGAGCACTGGCGGGCCGGATTCCGAACAGCCGGTACCCCGGACCGCCGAATTCTCGCACGGCCGAACCACATTGAACGTGCCATCCTTTAACGGTACGATAGTTATTGGCTAGATAATTCCGATCCGACCGGCCGATTGTGGTTTCCGACCGGACGATACATACCGAAGCGAGGAAGTACCGATGATCCACGACGTCGACACCGGACGTGCCCGCCGAGCGCTTGCTCGCGTCGCACTGGCCGCCGCGCTCACGCTGACACCAGTCACCATCGCCGCGGCGCCCGCAATGGCAGAGCAGCCGGCCGTCGCTCAGGTGAGCCAGGGCGAAGAGATCCACGGCGGCTGGGGCCACGGTGGCCGGCATCGCCACGGCGGTTGGGGTGGAAACGGTTGGGGCGGTAATGGTTGGGGCGGCAACGGATGGGGCGGGCTCGGCGGCTACGGCCTGTGGGGTAGCCCGTTCGGCTACTGGGGCAGCCCATTCGGCATCTGGCCCGGCTTCTTCCTGCCTGGTACCGGAAGCGCCTTCTGACCACCCACGAGCGCATCAACCCACCCCGGCGGCTCGACGGTGGTGCGCGGTCGCACCGCGCATCACCGTCGAGCGGCACGGCGGAGCCGGGAAATCATCTGCACGACGTATGCGGCGAATAGCGAACGGTAATTCGCCACACAGTCATGGAGCGCGAATCCCGCCGCCATACATGCGGCGCTTCGCTTTGACGCCCCCTTCTGGGCGACAGGCCATCTCGGCTCGGCGACCGCGCAAAGCCCACTATCAGCGCCCCGACCGACAGCCACACGTCACGGGTGTCCGACCACCCAGGACCAGCCGACCGATGCCGGACCGGACCGGTCCGGCACAGCAAGGTCACCTCGAACTGCTCTCCGGTTCACTCGATCGAAATTCGGCATCCAGTTCATACACCGGGACAAGGCGAGTTCGATTCCGTAACCCTGCGAGGGCTATGACGGCCGTGCAGACCGCGGCGAGAGCACAAAGCAGCGCCGGAGTTGTCAGCACTGCGGTGGCAGCCTGTTGCGTTGCCTCGGGGCTCGACCCCTCGGTAGCACCGACGAACGTCCGCAGAACGTCGTCGAGTCCGGTGAGCTCGTCGCGGTGTCTTGTCATATCGCGCAGCTCCGGCGCTTTGCCATGCAGATACAGCAAGGCCGCCAGAACGAATACCGTGGTAGCCACACCACTGACGGCAATGAGGCGCGACAACGCCTCGATACCCATTGCGAGAGATAGCATCGCCGTGGATATGGTGACTGCCGCGGCGACGCCGGCCAGCATCCCCCATCCATCGCTGATGGTGTCGGCATAGCTGGCCGGCTGATACCCGAAGCCATCGAGCCCGGGGAGCGAGCCTTCCATCCACCCGAAGGCATTGACGCGCACGTCGCCGGATGGCCCCGACGCCACCAGCCATGGCTGGAAGAGCAGCACGACAGTGAGCAGGCTCGACGCCGCAACACACCATCGCTTCCAATCGGTCACAGACTCGGGGCGGCGCGGCACTATGCATTCGAATTGTTCGTAAGTTGAATTTATTTCTTCGTAAGTTGAAGTTGCCATTCGGCTCTCCATCTTTTAAATTTACAATCTATGCTTGTTGTGAATTCTATATACCTTTCCCAAATGTCCACTTTCGTCTTGAACGAGGGCATGCACACCGGACTGCCATAGACCACGGCGACTACATACTGCCCACTCATCCATAATGTCATTCCGCCATTTCATTGTGCATGTCCGCCGTGTTTCATACATGTTTCAATTATCGTAATGGCTCGTTTGATATCGGCGCTTTGTTGGATGTGCCGCCATTCAGCGGCACATTGCGCCACTGTGATGGTGGTTCCCCCTGCTCGAAGTACCCCCGCTGAGGTGCCGTCGCGGGCGGTCCGGTGTGTCCGGGGTCCGATCCCAAGCCGACGGTCCGCAAGCCGGGCTCAGCAGCTCGAAGTGCATCACGAGGCGTTGCCTAACCGAATCCGCCACGCCCAGGCGGGCTCCCGCGAAGGTAGCGATTCACTGCCGACCACTGTTGCCGCCGAGTACCGGAACTCGAGCGGTAGATTGCCGATCCGGAGCGGGTTGACGCGGTATCGCTTTCTGCCAGTGTACATTTCGCCTTGCGCGTCGACTGAACCCCGAGGCGATCGTGCGGCTCGTGAAATACACCTGCAGTATCCGGTCGAGCTCATATCACGGGTGTTCGATATTCCGTCCCCAACCTTCCCGTACCGGCGCGACAGGTCGAATACGAGGGAATGTGATGGCAATGGTCGACATCCATGTAGATCTGGCGGTTCCTATGTCGCTGCGGCTGCGTGCGATGGCGGCGCGGCTTGCGGGTCGGTCGCGACGAGCCGACCTGCTATACGGTCGGCGTGATTTCAAGGCGCGTTCCCGCGCCACAGGGGGCGGGTTTCGACGACGCGGCAGATTCCGTGAGCCACACCCGTATTGGATCCGGTCGCGCGCGACTTCACCGCAGCCGATCCGCAGGACTGCGGGTCGCGATCCTGTGGTCCTACGGCGGGCCGGCCATGCGCCGCCGCGCCGAGTAGGCGATCTTCGCGCCCGGCGGGCGATAGGACCCGGCGCGCATGGGACCAACGCACTGGCGTTGGCCTGCGCACCGAGCGACCACACACGGCATTCTCCGCCGAGCACCCGGTCGCAGCGCCGACGACAACGCCGGCTCCGTCGAGTTGTCTCGCGGACCGCTGCTCCCCGGCTCGGAAACTCCGGGAATCATGGAGTGGCGTGTGAGTACCCGCAGGTAGGAGTGCGCACCGCGGTGTTGTCCAGCGGCACCGCCGAGCACCCGCCGCGTGCCGGCGAGCGCGTACCCGACGACATCCACATCCACGAACGCACGTTGCGATTGCTGCCCGCGGGAGCCGCCAGCCGGGCACTCGCGGCCACCTGGCTGCACGGCGCGCTGCGTGCCTGAGCCGGCTTCAACGTTTCATCAACCCACACCGGGCATAGTGACCTGCATCACGGCCGAAACAGCCGTGCGCGTCACGTCCGCAACCAGCGAGGAGTTACCCGCCATGAGTTACGCAAAGCCGGGAACCGAAGGCAGCATCGTCGAATTCGCCGAACGCTACGAGAATTTCATCGGCGGTGAATGGACCGCCCCGGTCGAAGGCCGTTACTTCGACAATCCGTCCCCAGTGGACGGGGCGACATTTTGTTCGGTGGCACGATCTTCGGCCGCTGATGTCGATCTCGCTTTGGACGCGGCGCACCGCGCGGCCGACGGGTGGGGACGCACGTCCACCACCGAGCGCGCCACTATCCTCAACAAGATCGCCGACCGGATCGAAGACAACCTCGAAGCGCTCGCGGTCGCCGAGACCTGGGAGAACGGGAAGCCGGTACGCGAAACACTCGCCGCCGATCTGCCCTTGGCAGTCGACCACTTCCGCTACTTCGCCGGCGCGGTCCGGGCACAGGAGGGCGGCATCAGCGAGATCGATGCCGACACCATCGCTTACCACTTCCACGAGCCCCTCGGCGTGGTCGGCCAGATCATCCCGTGGAACTTCCCGATCCTGATGGCCACCTGGAAGCTCGCACCCGCGCTGGCAGCAGGCAACGCCGTGGTACTCAAACCCGCCGAGCAAACCCCGGCCTCGATCCTGAAGGTGGTCGAACTCGTCGCCGATCTGCTGCCACCCGGAGTGCTCAACATCGTCAACGGCTTCGGCGTGGAGGCAGGCAAACCGTTGGCCTCCAGCCCGCGGGTCGCGAAGGTCGCCTTCACCGGCGAAACCACGACCGGCAGGTTGATCATGCAGTACGCCAGCGAGAACATCATCCCGGTCACCCTGGAGTTGGGCGGCAAGAGCCCCAACATCTTCCTGCCCGACATCATGTCCGCCGACGATGCGTTCCTGGACAAGGCCGTCGAGGGCTTCGTGATGTTCGCGCTCAACCAGGGCGAGGTGTGCACGTGTCCGTCTCGCGCGCTGATCCACTCGGCGATCTACGACGAGTTCATCTCCCGGTGCATCGAACGCACCCAGGCGATCCGCGGCGGAAACCCGCTCGACGAGTCCACCATGATCGGCGCCCAGGCCAGCAACGACCAATACGAGAAGATTCTGTCCTACTTCGATATCGGCCGCCGAGAAGGCGCGGAGGTCCTCACCGGCGGCGGCACCCGCAAGGTCGAGGAGTTCCCGGGCGGCTACTACGTCGAGCCCACGGTCTTCAAAGGCCGCAACGACATGCGAATCTTCCAGGAGGAGATCTTCGGCCCTGTCGTCTCGGTGACCACGTTCGATTCCATCGACGAGGCGCTGGAAATCGCCAACGACACCCTCTACGGCCTCGGCGCGGGCGTGTGGACCAGGGATATGAACACCGCCTACCGGCTCGGCCGGGAGATCAAGGCCGGACGCGTCTGGACGAACTGCTACCACGCCTACCCCGCACACGCCGCCTTCGGCGGCTACAAGAAGTCCGGCATCGGCAGGGAGAACCACAAGATGATGCTCGACCACTATCAGCAGTCCAAGAATCTCCTGGTCAGCTACTCGCCGGACAAGCTCGGATTCTTCTGATGCCGGATCCGGCGCGTCGCGTCGAACTCACCGAGCGGGCGGAGGCGTTGCTGCACACGCTGATCGGGCAGCATGGCGCGGTCATGTTCCATCAGTCCGGCGGCTGCTGCGACGGCAGCTCACCGATGTGTTACCCGCGCGGCGAATTCCGGGTGGGCGCATCAGACGTGTTACTCGGGTGCCTCGGCGCGGATACCCCGTTCTGGATCAGCGCCGACCAGTTCGAGTATTGGCGCCACACGCACCTCACTGTCGACGTGGTGCCGGGACGGGGTAGCGGGTTCTCACTCGAAGCGCCGGAAGGCGTGCGTTTCCTCATCCGCTCGCGCCTGTTCACCGACGAGGAGACTGCCTATCTCGAGGCACAGCCGCCGCCACGAACCGGGGCGGATTCGTCCTTCTGAACGGTGTACCGGCCGACTGCGGGATACGGCAGCCGCCGGTGCACCGACCGGGCGGCTCACCGAACCGCCGCTTCGGTGAGCCGCCCATCCGGGTCCGGGGGACGAAACAATTCCGTTGGGGAATAGCTCGGCCATGGATATGTTCGTTCGAGATGGTTAGACGAACGAACGAACGAGAGGGTGCCCCGGTGACGACCGAGACAAGGGAACTATCCGTCGGCCTCCGATCGGAGCGTGGAGCAATCCTCGGTTCGTTGATGCTGGCGACAGCATTGGTCGCACTGGACTCGACCGTCATCGCCACCGCGGTGCTGACCATCACCGACACTCTCGGCGGCTTCGCGCAGTTTCCCTGGCTGTTCTCCATCTACCTGCTCGCCCAGGCCGTAACGGTGCCGATCTACGGCAAGCTGGCCGACACCGTCGGCCGCAAACCGGTGATCCTGTCCGGGATCGCCATGTTCGCGCTGGGGTCGCTGCTGTGCGGCGTCGCGACGAGCATGCTCGGCCTGATCATCTTCCGCGCTGTGCAGGGTATCGGCGCCGGGGCGATCCAACCGATGACGATGACGATCGCCGGCGACCTCTACACGCTGTCCGAGCGCGCGAAGGTGCAGGGCTACCTGGCCAGCGTGTGGGCCATGTCGAGCGTGGCCGGTCCGCTGCTGGGCGGTATCTTCGCCGAATACGTCAGCTGGCGCTGGATCTTCCTGATCAACCTGCCGTTGTCGGCGCTCGCCGGATGGATGCTGGTGCGCAACTTCGCCGAGAGCGCGCCGCGGCGTAGACAACACGTCGACTACCTCGGCGCGGCACTGCTCACCGTCGGCGCGGGCGCACTGATCCTCGGACTGCTCGAAGGCGGGCAGGCGTGGGCCTGGGCCTCCCCCACCGGCATCGGCGTATTCGTCGGCGGCGCGGCACTGCTCGTGCTGTTCGCAATGGTGGAGCGCCGCGCGGACAACCCGATTCTGCCGCTGTGGGTGTTCACCCGCCGCGTGGTCATCGCCAGCGGCCTGGTGGCGGTGCTGATCGGGGCCATCCTGCTCGGGTTGACTTCTTACGTTCCGACGTACACCCAAGGCGTGCTCGGCACCGGCGCGCTGGTCGCGGGCCTCACGGTGGGCGCGCTCACGCTCGGCTGGCCGCTGGCCGCCTCGCAGGCCGGAAAGGTGTACCTGCGCATCGGTTTTCGCACCACCGCCGTGATCGGTAGCGTGCTGGTCACGCTCGGCGCGGCCAGCACGCTGTTGATCACCATGGACTCGACGCTATGGCAGGTCGCCGCGTCCTGTTTCGTCATCGGCACCGGGATGGGATTGGTCGCCACCCCCACGCTGATCGCGGCGCAGACCAGCGCCGAATGGACCGAGCGCGGCGTGGTCACCTCGGCCAACATGTTCGCGCGCTCGATCGGCAGCGCAGTCGGTGTCGCGGTCTTCGGCGCGATCGTGAACTCGCGAGTCGGTGCCACCGGCCACCCGCTGCCCGCCACGCTGGCCTCGTCGGTGCATCTGGTGTTCATCGCGGTGGCAGCGATGGCCGTGGTGCTGATGGTGGCTTCGGCCACGATGCCGGGGCGGGAGGCGTCGCACGCCTGACCGCGCGGAGCGATCGGGCGCAGTGGAAGCGAGCCGCCCGACTTGATCGGTGACGGACACTGGGTCGCGCCGTGGCTGACCAGATAGCCGGTTTATGGAAGCAGTCGCCGCCGGAGAAGCGCATGCTCGGGTTCTGACCAGACCAGTGCCCTGGAGGAAAACGTGGCTGTCGCCGTCTGCACGATCATCGGGCTGTTCTTCCTCGCGATGGGCGGCTACGCGCTGGTCGCGCCTGCCGCTCTGATCGGGCCGTTCGGCGTTCGGCTCACCGTGGCGAGCGCCCGCTACGAAGTACGCGCTGTCTACGGCGGCTTCGGACTGGCCATGGCAGCCGTGCTGAGCGTCGCCGCGCTGGATCTCGGCTCGCTGCGCGCCGGGATCATGGTCGCGGTCGGCGCGGCGCTGGCGGGTATGGCCCTGGGACGAGTGCTGTCCGCGGCACTGGATGAACGAACAGCCTTCTACCCCACGTGGTTCTACTGCGTGGTGGAGGCGCTCGCGGCCACCGCGCTATTGCTCACGGCCTAACGGCGACACTCATCGCGACCGAGCCGCTCGCTGTCTTCGTCTACGACCACAGCATCCACTTCGAGGCTGGGCCGCGCCGCCGAGGCGTCGACCTGACCACCCTCGTCGAAAAATCAAATATGGACCCGGCGCCGCGCCGCAGGCTCGACCGATCATCCGCGACACTGTTGAGTACTGCAAGCCGGATGGCATCCCGGACAACACCTGCGGACAGCCCTCGGCAGCGACAGCCCGGGCGGACTAGCGCTGCACGGAATCCGCGGCCGCACCGGACTTTCCGAGCCGGTTCAGCGCCAGGTAGCCGACCGACACCAGAGCCGCCCACACCACGCCGACGACGATCGCCGTTCGCCCGCTGTCGGTGCAGAACAGCAGCACGACCACCAGACCGAGGAAGACCAGCGCCAGCACAGTGGTGTACGGCGCGCCGGGCAGCCGGTAGTCGGACGGGGGGAGTTCACCACGAGCGACCTTGGCCCGATAGAGCAGGTGACAGACCAGGATGACGCCCCAGACGAAGATGATGCCGATGGTCGACACCGAAGTGATGTAGGCGAACGCCTTGTCCGGGGAGATGATATTCACGATGACGCCGATCACCATGGCGCCCGCCGACGCGATGATGCCGACATAGGGCACCGCGCTCGCACTCAACTTGTTCAACCGGGCGGGCGCCTCCCCACGCAACGACAGGGTGCGCAGCATTCGACCGGTCGAGTAGATGCCCGAGTTGCAGGACGACAGCGCCGCTGTGAGCAGCACGAAGTTGATGATGCCCGCCGCGCCGGGAATGCCGATCTGCTCGAACACCTCCACGAACGGGCTCTTGCCCGCGTGGAAGGTCCGCCAGCTGGACACCGACATGATCACCACGAGCGCGCCAACGTAGAACAGTCCGATACGCATCGGCAGCGTATTGATCGCTTTGCGGAGCGTTTTGCGCGGCTCACGCGCCTCCCCTGCCGTGACGCCGACCAGTTCGACGCCGACATAGGCGAACAGCACGATCTGCAGCACCAGCAGCGACTGGCCGATGCCGTTCGGGAACACACCGCCATCGGCCCACAAATTGGTGACGGTGGGGTCGGCCGCGTGCCCGAAACCGAACAGCAGCACGCCGATGCCGAGCAGAATCATGCCGACGATCGCGGTGACCTTGATGGTGGAGAACCAGAACTCGCCCTCGCCGAACAGGCGCACCGAGATCAGATTGGCGCAGAACATCACCGCGAGCACCACCAGGGCGGTGATCCACGGCGCTATGTCGAACCAGTACTCCACGTACCTGCCCGCCACGGTGATCTCGGCCATGCAGGTGGCGACCCACACCGCCCAATACGACCAGCCGGTCACGAATCCGGCGAAACGGCCCAGGAATTCGTGCGCGTACTCGGCGAAGCTGCCCGAGATCGGGCGATAGGTCAGCAACTCGCCGAGGGCCCGCATGAGCACGAAGATGGCCGCGCCCGCGACCAAGTAGGCGAGAATCAGAGCGGGGCCGGCCTGCTCGATCGCTCCACCCGCGCCATAGAACAAGCCGGTGCCGATCGCGCCGCCGATGGCGATCATCTGGATGGTGCGAGGGCTCAGCCCGCGTGCGTAGCCTTCCGAGTCGCCTGCGCCCGCCGGGCCCTGCGGCCCCGCGCCCTGTACCTGACGGTCGGCGGCTGTCATAGTGCGGTCCTTCCCTCTTTCGGCAACGACGCGACATCGGGATCGTCGGTCGGTGCGCCGAGTACGGCGTCGGATCACCGCATGTTCGGCACGATCAGCTCGCCACGCTACCGGCCCCTGCCGCCTCGCGCCCGATGTTGCCGCCGATGCCCCGGACCGACTGCCCGGCACCGTCGCCTTCCCGATCGACCGTCCAGCGTGTCATCATCGGTCACAGCACTGACGACGCCGGCGAGGGCGGGCGACGGCAAATGACCGGCACACGGGTGCGGACCGGAGCGAGCGCCTGTTATGACTGAACAACCCACCCGACGGCCACGCCTTCGCCGATATGCGCTGCGCACGGCAACCGCACTGGTCGTGGTCGTCGCCATCATGATCGGGGCGTCGTTCGCGGCAACGGCGGTGCTGCACATCCCGTCGCCACCGACGCTGCTTCGGCTCTCAGTGGACCCGCCATCCACCCAAGGAAGGCTTTTCGCCAGCCGGACGGTGGCAGCCTCCCCTACCCCCCGTCCACTACCCGTCGTGAGCGATTCGCTACCGGTCACGGTTCCGTGGCGAGGTTCGCAGATCACGATCGCCCAGTTCCTCGACACCACGCACACGAACTCGTTCCTGGTTCTGCGCAACGGCGTGCTGACCACCGAGTGGTACGGCGACGGCGTCCAGCCGACCACACCACAGTCTTCCTGGTCGGTCGCGAAATCCGTGGTCTCGCTGCTGACCGGCCAAGCCGTCGCCGCCGGAAAGTTACGCGAGGACGACCGCCTGACGCGCATCCTGCCCGAGCTGGCCACCGGCGGCGGATACGACACCATCACCATCCGGGACCTGCTCGACATGACCTCAGGCGTCGATGTCCCGGAGAACTACCACAAGTACCTGCCGCTGACCGGCACCGCCCGGATGTATCTGACCGAGGATCTGGGCGGATTCGTCCGCGCGCACCGCAGCCTTCGGTTCGCGCCGGGCAGCGCGGGCGACTATCGCAGCGTGGACACCCAACTACTCGGTATGGCGCTGGCGAAGGTCCAAGGCAGATCGGTCAGTGAGCTGTTGCAGCACGATATCTGGGATCCGATGGGCGCGCAGGACGACGCCCAATGGAACCTCGACACCACAGGCGGACAGGAGAAGGCCTTCTGCTGTCTCAACGCCACCGCCCGCGATTTCGCCAAGATCGGCCAGCTGGTGCTGGCGGGTGGACGGGCCGGCGGCACGCAGGTCGTGCCGCCCGAGTGGCTCGAACGCATCCGCGTTCCGGCGCCGCACCCGGTGGGCGCCTGGCGCTACGGCGCGCAGTGGTGGCACCCGAGCGGCGGGGACGGCCAGGACATCTCCGCGGTCGGGGTCTACGGCCAGTACATCTATCTCGACCCGCCGAGCGGTACGGTCATCGTCAAACTCAGCGACCATGGGACCGCTCAGGACCGGCAGGAGACCATCGACGTGTTCCGTGCGATCGCCAGGCGATGACCCGGCGGTCGTACCAGCGGGAAGTCAGTAGTGGGCTCGGCGAGAAATCCGAGGACTGGCAGCTGGGGTCCACCGGTCACGTGCGCCGATCGTTGCGGGGTCCGGGCCGTTCCGTGGGGGTCGGCACGGTGTGCGTCCTCTGCGGTTCGCTTGATACCCGCCCCTTGTCCGGCGTTCGGCACGCCGTCAGCGGCGTCCGCGGCCGAGCCGGAAGACGGGTAGGGTAACTAAGGCAATCCTAATTACTTATACCTGGAGGTCAGCTATGGCACGACCCCGCACTTCCCTCACCGTGCAACGCACCGAATGGCTCACCCCGCACCTGATCCGGGTTCACCTCGGCGGCCCCGGTTTCGCCGCGTTCCGGCCCGGCGAGTTCACCGACTCCTACGTGAAATTCATCTTCCCGCGGGACGGGGTCGAGGTGCTGCGCACGTACACCGTTCGCTCGGTGGATCAGCTCGCCGGAGAGATCGCCGCGGATTTCGTCTTCCACGGTGCCGAGGGAATAGCGGGACCGTGGGCGGCCTCGGTTCAGCCGGGCGAGACCATCGATCTGTACGGTCCCGGCGGTGCCTACTCCCCCCGCTCGGACGCCGACTGGCACTTGCTGGCCGGGGACGAGGCGGCCCTGCCGGCCATCGCGACGGCGCTGGAGACGATGAACGCCGACGCGACCGGAATGGCCTTCGTCGAGGTCGCCGGACCCGACGACGAGCTGCCGCTGAAGAAGCCGGACGGTGTCGAGCTGACCTGGCTGCACCGCGGCGTACGCCCGCCGGGTGAGCTGCTCGCCGAGGCCGTCCGGCAAGCACCGTGGGCGCACGGGCAGGTCCAGGTCTTCATCCACGGCGAGGCGAAGTCGGTCATGCACGACCTGCGCCGCTATGTGCGCCGCGAACGCGGGGTGTCCGCCGAATGGGCCGCGTCGATCTCCGGCTATTGGCGACTCGGTCGCACCGAGGAGGGTTTCCGCGAGTGGAAGGCCGAACTCACTGCGAGCGAATCGGCGGCGGCCAACAGCTGATGCTGCCGATGGGCTTCGATCGGCAGCACGGCAGATGCTGTCCCGCACGATGCCGTCCACCGCGATCGAGATCTCCGCAGGCGCGCACCGAGCGAATCGGCGTGGCCGGGTGGTGGCGTCCCAACTTCTGGATGCATCGACATGGCGTCGGTGCCGCCGCTGAGGATTCGCCCGTAGCCGCGATGTGCCGGCAGCACCGCGCCACCCGAGGGCGATGTAGCCGCTCGGGCGGCGCAGCGGGTCGGGTGGCGCGGTGCACGCTACTGCTGAGTCGAGCGCAATGCCTCCGCTACGAACTGCGTCGTGTACGTCTTCGACAGATCGATGCGATCGCGAACAGGACGAACATTCGTCGAGTACTTACCGAGGATCTTCAGGACATTCTGGGCACCTTCGGGTTTCATCAATCCGTCGCCGTTGAACATCCCGATCGAGTCGCGAATGGACTGGATATACAGATCCTTGCCCGCGCTCGCGTACTGCGCAGGCATCTTCGCCGCGATCTCCTCCGGCGTGTGCGCCTTGATCCACTGCAGCGTCTGCACGAACGCCGCGGCGAGCTTGCGCACGATGTCGGGGTGTGCGTCGATGGTGGCGCAACTCATGTACAGCGACGAGGACGGGTAGAGGCCACCGAGGGCCGCACGCGTGCTCGCCTCGGTGCGCATGTCGACCAGGATCTCGGCCTCGCCGGAGTTCACCATCTGCGCGACGGTCGGGTCGGTGGTCATCCCCGCGTCGATGCCATTGTGATTCATTCCGGCGATAAAAGTCTGTCCCGCACCGGCCTTCACACGGGTGTAGTCCGCCGTCGACATGCCTTCCTGCCCGGTGAGCGCCTGGGTGAGGAAGTCGGTCGACGAGCCGAACGACGTGACACCCAGCTTCTTGCCGCGCAGGTCAGCCACCGATCCGACGGTCGGCGCGTCCTGCTTCGACACCAGTTCGACCTCGCCCGGCACGTCCGCCAGCTGAACAACCGAGCGGATGCACTGTTCCTTGGCCTGCAGGTCGATGGTGTGGTCGTAGAACCCGACTACACCCTGCACATCACCGGTGAGCAGCGCGTTCTCGGCGTTGGCGCCGGACTGCTCGCCGAGCAGTTCGACATCGATGTCGTTGCGTTCGAAGTAACCGAGTTGCTTGGTGAGCATGGCGGGCAGGTAGATCACCTTCTCCAACCCGCCGACCATAATGGTGATCTGCGGACGCCCGTTCGCGGTCGGAATGTGCCGCGAATCCCGACATCCCGTGGCGAGCAGTAGCGCCGCGACGGCCACGACGACCACGGCCACATGCTTGCGATAGCTCATGTCAGACCCCGTGGCTCGCGGTCGCCTGCGACGGACGCCATTTCAACAACCGGTTCTCTGCCATTCCGATCCCCCATTCGGCGACCAGCGCGATGACGGTGATGAGAATCATGCCCGCATAGATGCCCGCGGAATCGAAGGTCCCCTGGGCGTTGCTGATCAGCAGACCCAGCCCTTTGCTGGCGCCGGCGTACTCACCGACCACCGCGCCGATCAGAGCGAAGCCGAACGCGGTATGCAAACTGGACAGAATCCAGGTGGTCGCGCTGGGCAGCACGATCGACGTCAGCACCTGCCGCCTGCTCGCGCCGAGGATGCGCGCGTTGTTGATGACGTTGCCATCCACTTCGCGCGCGCCGGTGAACGCGTTGAAGAACACCGCGAAGAACACCAGCACGACAACGGTCGCGACCTTCGAACTGAGTCCGAGGCCGAACCAGATGATGAACAGCGCGGCGAGCACGATACGCGGTACCGCATTGAGTGCTTTGATGAACGGCGCAAGCACCTCGGCCCAGTACCGGCTGCGCCCGAGCAGCACACCGAGCACGACACCGGCCACGGCACCGATCACGAAGCCGAGCACCGCTTCCTCGACGGTGGTGTAGATCTGCAGCCAGATGGAGCCGAACTGCGTTCCTCGGGCGAACCATTCGACCAGTCGCTCCCAGATCAGCGACGGCTTGGAGTAGAAGAACGGGTCGATCCACAGCGAGGCGGTCAGCTCCCAAGAGCCCAGCCACAGCGCCACCAGAGCCAGGCGCAGTCCCCACGTGCGGATCCGGGCGCGCTTGGCGTTGGCGCGTACCCGGGCGAGGATCTGCTCCTCGGACTCGTTTTCCACCACCGGCACCACGGCGGAACTTCTTTCGACGACGTCATGCGACACGGGAGGCTCCCTTGGCTCGAGCCGCCTCGACCTGGTCGCGCAGCGTTTCCCAAATTTCCTTGTAGATGTCACGGAATTCAGTGGTCAGCCGCACTTCCTCGACGCTGCGCGGCCGCTGCAGCCCCACGGTGAAGTCGCCGCAGACCGTCGCCGGGCTCGCGGTCATGACGACCACCCGGTCGGCCAACACGATGGCCTCCTCCAGGTCATGGGTAACGAAGATGACCGCGGCCCGGCGTCCGTTGCGACGTTCGGTGGGCGCTGCCTGGTTACGCATGCTGCCGTCACCAGGCGCGTCACTCACGTCGGTACCCGCCCACACGCGCAGCAGTTCGTCCTGCATCAGCTGGCGCGTCTGCCCGTCCAGGGCGCTGAACGGCTCGTCCATCAGCAGGATCTCCGGCTCGTTGACCAGCGTCTGCGCCAGCGCGACGCGCTTGCGCATGCCGCCGGACAGCTGATGGGTGTAGTAGCCCTCGAACCCGGCCAGGCCGACCTTGCGGACCCACACCGCCGCCTTCTCCCGCGCCTCGGCTTTCGACGCGCCGCGCAGGCGCGGGCCGAGTGCGACGTTGTCCAGCACGCTCTTCCACGGCAATACCGCGTCCTGCTGGAACATGTAGCCGATACCGTCGGGAATGCCGTGCACCTCCGTGCCGTGCACGAACGTCTGCCCGGCCGAGGCCGGTTCCAGTCCGGATACCAGCGAAAGCGTGGTGGACTTGCCGCATCCGGTCGGGCCGACGACTGCGACGAATTCGCCGGGGGCGACCGTCAAGTTCAGGTTCTTCACGGCAGTGTGAATGCCGCCGCCGGTGCCGGGGAAGCGCTTCGTCGCGCTCCGCAGCTCGATGAGTGGTTCGGTCATTGCTTCCTACTTCTGCGAGATCAGATAGGCCGAACGTACGTGTCCCGAGTCACAGGGCGGAGCTTGTGCGCACAACCGCCACAAACACGGGATTCGCAGGTTTTGCGCATTTCGCGCACACCATGTCGCGGTGCGACGGCGCTGCGCGCAGACCGCCGCTGGACCGCGCCGGGTCCGGCGGCGTCGAGGCGGCCGCCTATGCTGCGGCCATGGCCACTGAGCGCATACGGGCCGTGCGGTTGCGAACCCAGGTTCTGCTGTTGCAGATCGTGGTCGTCGCGCTGACGCTCGGTGTCGCGTTCGCGGTATTCGGCTACATCAGCGACCAGCGGCTGCGCGATGCCTATGGGCAGCGCGCACTGGCCATCGCTCGCACCGTCGCGGCCGATCCGGCGGTGCGCGGTGAGGTGAGCAGGTACGCACCCGGGATCGTCACCGCCGACCCGGAGCTGCACCGGCAGCTCGCCGCAGGTCCGCTGGAACAGATCGCGGTCGATGCGACGCAACGTAACGCGGCGCTGTTCGTGGTGATCACCGACGACGCGGGCATCCGTCTGGCACATCCGGACCAGACCCGCCTCACCGAGCACGTCAGCACCGACCCGTCCGAAGCGCTGGCCGGGCACGAGGTGATCGTGCAGGAACGCGGCACGCTCGGTGACTCGGTGCGCGCGAAAGTACCTGTGCTCGACCTCGGTTCGGACCGGATCGTGGGCGCGGTGAGCGTCGGCATCTCCACCGAAGCGGTGCGCGATCAGCTGCTCGACGATCTGGGAACGGCAGGCGTGTTGGTCGGGGCCGCGCTGCTGGTCGGCATCGCCGGTTCGGTACTGCTCGCGCGGCGGTGGCGCGGTCTGACGCTCGGGCTGGAACCGGACGAACTCGCCGAACTCGTCCGCGGCCAGGCCGCGGTATTGCACGGCATCGGCGGTGGCGTGCTCGCCGTCGACGCGTCCTGGCGCACGACGTTCGTCAACGACGAGGCGCGCAGGCTGCTCGGCATCGGACCGGACATCGGTCGACCGGTGGACGAGATCGGACTGACCCCTCGGGTGCTGGAAGTGTTCCGCGGCCTGGACGAACAACCCGCCTCGGCGACGGTGGGTTCACATATCGTCATCGTCTCGGCGCGGCGGGTCAGCCGCGACGGGCGCGATCTCGGCGCGGTACTCACCGTGCGCGACCGCACCGACGTGGAGTCGCTGACCAGGCAACTCGACGCGGTGCAGTCGATGAGCACGGTGCTGCGCGCACAGCGGCACGAGTTCTCCAACAAGATGCACCTGATCAGCGGCCTGCTGCACCGTGGACGGGCAGAGGAGGCGTCGCGATCGATCGACGAGCTCGTCGGCGCCGGACCGCTCGGCGCCGCGACACCGGGTATCGACGCCATCCATGACGCCTACCTGCAGGCATTCCTGGCGGCCAAGGCCGCACACGCCAGGGAGAGCGGCGTCGACCTGCTGCTCGGCCCGAACACCTGGGTCGAGGGCAGCCTCGCCGATCCGGTCGACGTGACGACGGTCCTGGGCAACCTGCTCGACAACGCCATCGAAGCGGTCCGCGCCTCGGATCGACCGGTGCGGCAGGTCGAAGTCGAGCTGGTACAAGAGAATTCGACCTTGCACAGCACGGTCACCGACAGCGGTGACGGTGTCGCGCCCGAACTGGTGGATTCGCTGTTCACCGAGGGCACCTCTACCCGCGAGGACCACGGGGTTCCCGGCGGGCGCGGGGTCGGCCTCGCGCTGATCCGCCAGATCGCCCGCGCGCACGGCGGCGATGTGCGCCTGTCCAGCCCCGGCGGCGGCGCACCGCCGCTCACCGGCGCCGAATTCATCGCTCGCATGCCCGGAGTGCTCATCGACAATGAGGTGCCATGGCCACAGCAGATCTGAGGATCGTCGTCGTCGACGACGACTTCCGGGTGGCGAACCTGCACGCCGGAATCGTGGACTCCATCGCCGGTTTCACCATCGCGGGCACCGCCAATACCCTCGCCGCCGCACGGCACATCGTCGTGGCGGAGTCGATCGATCTCGCGCTGGTCGACGTCTATCTTCCCGACGGTTCCGGCATCGATTTCGTGCGCGAACTCCACTGCGACACCATGATTCTCACCGCCGCCACGGACAGCGACACGGTACGGGCGGCCATCGCGGCGGGCGCCATGGCCTATCTTGTCAAGCCGTTCCCGCCTACCGAGTTGGCCGCCCGGCTGGCCGCGTACGCGCGCTACCGGCGCATCCTGTCCGCCCCGCAGGTCGACAACGCCCGGGTGGCGGCGGCGCTGCAAGCCCTACGTCCCACCAGCGCGACGAGCGCTCCGGCTGCCACCGCCTCGCCCACCAAAGACCTTGTCCTGCACTCTATTCTCGACGCGGAGACTCCACTGTCGGCCGGCGAAGTGGCCACCGCCATCGGTATCTCCCGCGCGACCGCACAGCGCTACCTGGCTGCTCTCGTAGCCGGCGGCGCGGTACGCATGAGCCTGCGCTACGGCAGCACCGGCCGCCCCGAACAGGAGTACTCGGCCGTGGCCCAGCGCTGAGAAGGTGGCGCCGAGACAGTTCGCAGGGGTCGGCGGTGTTGTGGAGCGCGGTGGCAGGGGCACGCACGACCACGGAGCCATTGCGCGTTGACCAGCGAGTTCACCGTCGATCGCTCGGACGCAGACGGACGCGTCCGCGATGTCTCGGTTCGACCGTGTCCCGTTCGGCTGTGGGCCGGAGCGGCGGTAGCGTCGGAGCATGAGCAGTCTCGAGGTCGCCGTCGTCGGGTATGGCTTGGCCGGCTCGGTGTTCCATGCTCCGTTGATCGCCGCCGAACCACGGATGCGGGTGGCCGCGGTGGTCACGTCGTCGGCAGAACGTGCCGAGTGCGCCCGGCGTGCGCACCCGGACGTCCGTGTGGTGTCGCACGCCGACGAACTGTTCGCCGAACCAGCGCGGATCGACCTGGTCGTGATCGCGACACCCAACCGCGCGCACGCGCCGCTGGCCGCGCGAGCGCTCGACGCCGGACTGCCGGTGGTGGTCGACAAACCGATCGCGGTGTCGGTGCGCGACGCCGAAGCCCTGGTCACGCAGGCCGAGCGGTCCGGTCTCGCGCTCTCGGTATTCCAGAACCGACGCTGGGACGGTGACTTCCGGACCGTACGTGCGCTTGTCGAGACCGGGAAACTGGGCCGGGTACGACGTTTCGAGTCCCGGTTCGAACGCTGGCGGCCGGTACCCAGAGGCGGCTGGCGGGAAGTCGGTTCCCCCGACGACGGCGCGGGCATCCTGCTCGATCTCGGCAGCCATCTGGTCGACCAAGCCCTGACGCTGTTCGGCCCGGTGCACTCGGTGTACTGCGAACTGGATCGTCGGCGTGCGGGAATCCGCACCGATGACGACGCCTTCGTCGCGCTCACCCACACCTCCGGCGTCCGCTCGCATCTGTGGATGAGCGCTGTCGCACCGCAACTCGGCCCGCGATTCCGGGTGCTCGGGTCCGAGTCCGGGTATGTCAGTTATGGGCTCGACCCGCAGGAGGACGCGCTGCGGTCCGGCCGCCGCCCCGGAGACGGCGCGCCGTGGGGCACAGTCGAACCCGAGCGCTGGGGTCTGCTCGGCGCCGAACCCGACGCTGTGCCGACGCCGACCGCATCGGGCGACTACCCCGCGTTCTACGCCGAGATGGCCGCGGCCCTGCTCGACGGCGCCCCCACTCCGGTCGACCCGCGCGACGCCGTCACCACGCTGCGTCTGCTCGGCAAGGCGCGCGAATCGGCAGCCTCGGGTGTCATCGTCGCCGCCTGACAGCGAGTATGTAGGTGAGCACGCCGCCGTTATCGGTTTTCGAAGTCCTGCGCGGTGCATACGAATGTCTGCGGACTGAGAGCAATATCGACGAGAGGCCGACCGTGGGCTGTCGCCGGCGTTCACGCGGTGTTTGCGACGGCACCCGGTGCGCAGCGCCGGGTGCCGTGCTTATTGCTGGCGCAGATTGTCGATGCAGAGGAAAGGGCCAGTGCGGTCGTTCCCTTCGTACCGTGGTCAGATCTGTTCAACCAAGTATCGACCGCGACCCGGGGCCCACGGTCGCCGACCGATAGCAACCGGGAAGTTCCCGGGTTGTCGAGGCGGGCGCAAATGTAGCCAGCTTCGTAGCTGGAGTTTCCGGTATGGCTACTCCGGTCCTTCCACCGACTCGCCGAAAGTCCGTTACCTGCGGAATTTCACGTCCTGGTAGAAGCCGAATCGACCGCAGCAGAGTAGTAGTAGACCTCATGACGCAAGCGTTCCAAGTCCGGCTCTGTGGAAGCCGAGCTCCGCGTGTACCGATCGATCTGATGCATCCTGAACACCGCGGTCCTGATGTTCTCGTAGAGCGAGAGGAACTCCTTCCTCCGGCCGGACAGGCCGGGAATCACGCGAAGAATCGCGGGAACGTAGCGGATCGCCGCGTCGATCCGGGCGCGTTTCTCGCTCACCTCGCGCTGCAACTGCTCGATCGCCTCGCGGCGGGTGCACCCCGTTTCATGACCGATCGCCCGAACCAAGTTGTAGGGGATATGGTCGGCCTCGTCCCGATCCAGTGAAACCAGATCGTTCTCTACCAAGCCCACCCAGGAGATGAGTTCTTCGAGATTGCGGATCACCGGGTGGTTCCGCAGCGTCGGTGGCAGTTCCCAGTCCTGATACACCTCTATCGCAGCGACGAAAATGTCACCCCCACCGGTCGAACTCCGCAGCGGTAGCCAGTCGGCCGTGGCGGGGATGTAGCGGTTGATGCGATGGTGCGCTTCCCGTTCGCAGGCTTCGAACCAGTTCTCGACACTGTCGAGGAACCGCTGCTGCCAGTCGATGGTGCGGCCCTCGCGCACACGCGGCCACACACTCGCCCACGCCGTCGCGATCACGCCGGACCGCCACGGCGCCTGCGGATCCTGACGCAGGACAGCGACCAGCCCACGCCGCAACGCGGTGACAGCGTCCGAATCCATCAACCGCGGATCGTCGAACAGGTCATCCCACACAGCGACCAGCGTGGAGATGCTGGCGAAGGCCTGTTCACGAGCTTCGCTCGCTGGGGCCACGAACTGCATCGGCAACCGGATCCCTCCGGTCCACCGGTGGTTGTGGTCGAACTCGGCCGCGGAAGCGATCAGACCGGTATCGGCCATCCAGCTCCTCAGCCACGACATGGTCTGCTCCGACAAGAACTCGCCGCCGTCCGGGGATGGCTGCGTCGAGGGCCCGGAAACGGGCGGGCGCGACGTTCGCCGGTCCAGGACCGACCGCGTATAACCGGTCATCGCATGCCGGACGCGAGGGTCGACGGGCAGACCGGCAAGCTGATGGTGAGCCTGGACGATGAAGTCCTCGGCGACCGCTCGAGCTTCGTCCACGGCGCCCGAGGAGAGCACGAGTTCACGGGCACGCGCGGCCTGCTCCCGCGTGATTCGTCGACCGAGCAGGCGAGCAAGATCCCGGTCACGGCCGGCCGCGCGGATCACCGGCAGGGTGTAGATGCCCTCGAACAGATCCTGATTGACCGGCTTGCCCATTTCTTCGGCGGTCGAGGTCACATCGAGGATGTCGTCCCACAACTGGTAGGCCAACCCGAAGTATCGACCGAACTCGGCCAACGCCTGCTCCTGCTCACCGGAACAGTCGGCCTGCATCGCGCCCACCCGGCACGCCAACGACAGCACCGCCGCCGTCTTACCGCCGATCGATTCCAAGTAGGCCCGCTCACTGCGAGAGACCACGTACTGGTCGGCGGCCTCGATCACCATTCCCGCGCACATCTGCTCACTCGCAACCGTTGCCGCGGAAATCTCGCGATGCCCGAGTTCGACCAGCATCCGCGTGCCCGAGGTCGTCACGCAATCACCAGCCAATACCGCCAGGTGCGAACCCCACACCGCGTTGGCACTGGGACGGCCACGGCGCTGGTCCGCGTGATCGATGACATCGTCGTGATACAGCGACCCCAAATGCACCAACTCCACCCCAGCAGCAGCGCGCACCGCCCGATCGTCGGCCGGCGTCGCGGGATCGGTGAGCAGGTAGTACGACAGCAACGTCAACGTCGGACGCACCAGGCGCCGAGACGAATCCGGCCCCTCGTCGGTCAATGCGGTCAGCTCTGGCCTACCGCGAAACTGCACAGGCCCGAGCACGTCCCGGACACGGTCGAGATCGGCATCCAGATGCGGGAAGACAGCGGAATCTATCTCACGGGACACGCACACACTCCTGACTAGTGGCGTAGGACATCTACACCGTCGATACAGTGAAATTTGACACCACCAACGCGCGAAATATTCTGGTATCAGCCAGTTTTGACGCCACCATCGCAGTCTTTTCGGCGGCTTCGGTCGGGACATCCCGACCATGAGCAGCTGCCGATTCGGTGTGGGAATCGCCGCGGCCGAACCGCTCGGCACCGATCGCGCGCACGACCAGATCCCATTCGCTCGGCCCGATCCCGGCACTGTCGAGGTCACACAGAACCGCCTGGCCCGTGTTGGTCACCTCCGCTGCGACTGGCTAACGTCGACACCTGGTGTCGGCCACGTCGCGCCGATCGCGTGGCGGAGAGGAGATCCGGATGGGTTCAACGGTTTTCGCGGTGTTCCTACCACTGGCTCTCGCCGTGGTGATGTTCGGGCTCGGATTGACGCTGACGATCGACGATTTCGCCAGGGTGCTGCGGTTTCCGAAGGCCGCGGTGATCGCGCTGGCATGCCAGATGGTCGTGCTGCCCGCGATCTGCCTCGGCCTGACCTACCTGTTCGGCCTCGATGGCGCACTGGCCGTCGGCATGATGTTGTTGGCCGCGTCACCGGGCGGACCGTCCGCCAACCTGTTCAGCCACGTCGCCGGGGGCAATGTGGCGCTGAACATTACCCTCACCGCGATCAATTCGGTGCTCGCGGTGTTCACCATGCCGCTGGTCGTCGCGCTGTCCACCGCGTTGTTCCTGGACGACACGGGATCGCTCGGGCTGCGACCGGACAAGTTCGCCCAGGTCTTCGCCATCGTGCTGGTGCCGGTCGCGATCGGCATGTGGGTACATCGGCGGTTCGCGTCATGGGCGCAGAGCAGGCGTGGCACCGTCAAGATCCTGTCCGTCGTGGTGCTCGCGCTGGTGGTCGCCGCCGCGGTGGGCAAGAACGTCGACACGCTCACCGAGAACATCGGTACGCTGGCCGCGATCTGTCTATTGTTCGCGATCGTGAGCCTGACCATCGGATACTTCGCGCCCCTCGTCTTCCGGGTGCGCGCCGACCAGGCGATCGCCTCGGCGATGGAGATCGGCGTGCACAATGGAGCGATCGCGATCGCGATCGCCGTCGCCGCTTCGGTATTGCGCGACGACACCATGGCGGTGCCGGGGGCGGTGTACGGCGTGCTGATGAACATCCCCGCGGCTATCGCGGCGTTTCTCCTGGCCAGGCGCGCGCGGCAGGATCAGCCCGCAGCGGAGCCGAGCGTGGTGCGCTGACAACGATAGATTGCTCGGACACTCACCCACCGGATCGGTAGCCTTTCGGATGTTCGACGCCATTCGAAGGGAGCCGGCGCGCGATGCAACCGCTCGGTGCGAGTGATCCGACGCGGATCGGGGACTACCGGCTCTTCGGCGTACTCGGTGCGGGTGGCATGGGCCGGGTGTATCTGGGACGCAACGCAGGTGGGCGTACCGTCGCAGTCAAGATGATCCGCCCGGACCTGACCGGCGACGAATTCCGCGAGCGTTTCCGGCGTGAAGTCGCCGCGGCCCGCCGGGTCGGCGGGCGATTCACCGCGCCGGTGCTCGACGCCGACGTGGATGCCGATCCACCGTGGCTCGCGACGGGTTACGTGGCCGGGTTCGCACTGTCGGAAGCGGTCGCGCAGTACGGTCCGTTCACCGAGAACTCGTTGCGCGTGCTGGCACACGGGTTGGTCGAGGCGCTCCTGGCGGTACACGCGGCCAATGTGGTGCACCGCGACCTCAAGCCGTCCAATGTGCTGCTCACCCTCGACGGCCCCAAGGTGATCGACTTCGGTATCGCCCGCGCAGTCGAGGACAGCGCGCTCACCACCACCGGAAAGGTCATCGGTTCACCGGGATTCATGTGTCCGGAGCAGGTGACCGGCGATCCGGTGGGCCCGCCCGCGGATGTCTTCGCGCTGGGTGGCGTGCTGGTATTCGCGGCCACCGGGCACGGACCGTTCGGCGTCGGCGAGGCGATGCAGATGCTGTGGCGGGTGGTGTATGAGCAGCCCCAGCTCGAGGATGTGCCACGGTGGTTGCGCCCGCTGGTCGCGGCCTGCTTGATCAAAGATGTCGCGGCACGCCCGACGCCGGAGCACCTGCTCACCGAGCTGACCGCGCTCGGCCTCCCCGATCGCAGCGGCTGGCTGCCCGGCCCCGCGTTGGAGGAAGTGAGTAGGCGCGCGGTGCAGTTGCTCGACCTGGACTCCGAACCCGTTCACCAGCTGGAATCCTCGGCACCCGACCTTCCCGCGCCCGGTGCGCGGGAGTCGGATTCGGTACGCGCCGCGGACACGACGATCCGCTCGACCTCACCACAGCACTACGCGCGAGGGCACACCGACGCGAATCGATCGGCGCCGACGCAGACCTGGCGGTCGCCCGCTCCACCGAACCAGTCACCGGTGGGCGAGGCGCGATATCCCGAACAGCCCACCCACGCACACGCCTCGACGTATCAACTGATGCGACGGGTCGCCGAACCGGGCACGGGTAGCCCGGGGTCGTCCGGCGCCACGGTCGCTCCACGCCATCACCGCGCCGTGCTGATCGGCGGCGCACTCGTGATCTGCGTCGCGATGGTGCTCGCCACCTTCATGATCGGCACCCGGTTCCGGAAAGACGATATCGGGGGTGGGGCCACCACGGCGAACGACAGCGGCCCACCAACGGTCACGGCAACCCCCGGTGGCACCCGGTCGGCGACCGGCACAGCCGTGCCGAAAGCTTTTGTCGGCGAATGGAAAGGGGTCGCGAAAGATGGCCTGGGCAGCTACGACATCGTACTGATCCTCGATCCCGGCAACGTCGGCGAACGGATCGGCAGCTCGACCAACACCGGCCAAGTGGTCGGCGTGACCTGCGAGCGGTCGGAATCGCTCACTTCCGCGACTGCGGACAGCGTGGTCTTGACCGCCGAACTCACCGTCGACGGTGGCGGCTGCAACGACGAGGGCACGACTTCACGGTTGGCCCTGCGACCCGACGGAACATTGTCCTACCGGACGCGAGGTGTTCTCGGCGATATGACCGGAATCCTCAGCCGAACCACCTGAATCGACGCGCCGTCGCGATGTCGTTCGCGCCTGCCGCGCTGACTACACTGTCGTCGCTGGCGCCGCCGCCGGGAACGCGTGCCCGAGCGCGCTCGTCCGTCGGCGGCTAAGGTGCGGCGGTGGACAGAGCCGAATTCGTCGAGCGAGGTGCCTCCATCGCCGACCGTCTGACGACAACCCAAGCGCAACCGCCGTGGTGGCTCGTTGCCGCGGCCGCGGTGGCCGCACTTGTTCTGGTCGGGTACACCCCGGTGTGGCGGTTGACCCGCAATATCGTGACCATCGCGCACGAAGGCGGGCACGCCGTGGTCGCGCTGCTGACCGGCCGCAGGCTCGACAGCATTCGATTGCATTCGGATACGTCGGGGCTGACGGTATCGAGCGGAAAACCCTACGGCTTCGGGATGATTCTCACCACGATGGCGGGGTATCCGGCGCCGCCGCTGCTCGGTCTCGGGTTCGCCGCCCTGCTCGGCGCGAGCCGGATCACACTGATGCTCTGGACCGCCATCGTGCTGCTGGCCGCGCTGCTGATCAAGATCAGGAACATTTACGGCGCCCTCACTGTGCTCGGGCTCGGTGCGGTGGTCTTTGTGGTGTCCTGGTTCGGAACGGACACGCTACAAGCAGGTTTCGCGTATCTGGGCGCGTGGTTTCTGCTGTTCGCGGGTGCACGTCCGGTAGCCGAACTGCAGCGCGGCCGCTCCCGGCAACAGCGGTCCCGGCACCACGACGTAGCCTCCGATGCCGACCAGCTCGCCAAGCTCACCCATCTGCCCGGCCTGCTGTGGGTGCTGGTGTTCGGGGCAATCGCGGTGGGCTCGTTGCTGATCGGAGCCGGCCTGCTCGTCTCCGACGCCGCCGACATCTGCCTTCCGCACCTGCCGTTCGGCTCCTGTCCCGCACCGCGCTGAGCGGTTGCGGAAGCGCTACCAGACCGGGTAGGTCTCGCGGGACAGCGCGGCACCGAACCACTCCCCCGAAAGGCCACCTCGGAGGCCGCCCGAACTCGCAGGGCACTATGTCCGAGCCAGAGCTGCCATCGTGGCCGTCACCAGATCATCGGGTGCGAGGGTCGCATCGGCGGTCCTGCCGTGCTCGTCGGCGGCCAGCGGCTCCAGCGCCGCCAGCTGCGAATCGAGCAGGCTCGACGGCATGAAATGCCCGCTCCTCCCCGTCATCCGGCGAGCGAGTTCGTCCTTGGGAGCGGCCAAGTGCAAGAAGTACGTGTCGGGAGCGGCCGCGCGCAGCCGTTCCCGGTAGATCCGCTTGAGCGCCGAGCAACTGACGACCCCGCCCTGATCGGCGTGCTGGGCCAGCCAGGCCGCCACGGCGTCCAGCCAGGGCGCCCGGTCTGCGTCGTCCAGCGGCGTCCCCGCCGCCATCTTCGCGATGTTCGCGGCCGGGTGGAAGTCATCGCCTTCGGCGTATTCGACGTCGAGCGCGGCGGCCAGACGCGCACCGACGGTCGACTTACCGGAACCCGACACACCCATCACCACGATTACCGGTGCGCCGGGCCGTTCAGACATGTCGAATTCCTCCGCTACGGTCTCGCGACCGGACCGATCGGTCACCGATCCGGCAGATCGCACCTCGACCTTATCGGCGAAGTCCGAGACGGCCCAGCCGCGGTGTGGCGGGGTGGGCCCCCGGACAGGTCAGAACTCCGGCACGGGGACATACACCGACGCCCGGGTCAGTACGCGATGAACAAGATCTGCTCGCGCGAGTACTCGTGGCCCGGGTGATTCTCGGCCAGGTGGGCCTGCGTTTTCGCCACAAGATCGTCTTCGTCGGATCCGACGAGGACCTCTCCACAGGGGCAGTTCAGATTTCGCTTCATCAGGTCTTCCTTTCTTCTCTTCTCGATCGGCAGTCTAGGCCGTGGGACTCACCCGGTGCGAGAACAAACATGGACGCGGCGCGGGGTCCCGTTCCTGGCGGTGTGGGCGTGCGAACGCGCCAGGACCACCGACGCAGCGCGCGCCCCACGGCACCCACGCGGCTGGGCGTTCCGCACTCGGGCACGATGTCCGGTATGCAACTACGCATCTTCACCGAGCCGCAGCAGGGTGCGAGCTACGACACGCTGCTCACCGTCGCCAGGGCCACCGAGGACTTGGGCTTCGACGCGTTCTTCCGCTCCGACCACTACCTGAGCATGGGCGAGGTCGACGGTCTACCCGGTCCCACCGACGCCTGGATCACCCTCGCCGGGCTGGCCAGGGAGACCGCGCGGATCCGCCTGGGCACCCTGGTCACCGCTGCCACGTTCCGGCTGCCCGGTCCGCTGGCCATCCAGGTCGCACAGGTCGACCAGATGTCCGGCGGCCGCGTGGAACTCGGACTCGGCAGCGGCTGGTTCGCCGACGAACACGCCGCGTACGGCATCCCGTTCCCCGCGGACAAGTTCGCGCGCCTGGAGGAGCAACTCGCGATCATCACCGGGTTATGGGCGACCAAGCCTGGCGACACCTTCGATTACGACGGCGAGCACTATCAGCTCACCGGTTCACCCGCGCTGCCCAAGCCGGTACAGGAAACGGTGCCGGTGCTGATCGGTGGCCAGGGCGCCACCCGAACGCCGCGCCTGGCCGCGCAGTACGCGACCGAATTCAACATGCCATTCGCCTCGATCGAGGACAGCGCGCGACAGTTCGGCCGGGTCCGCGCCGCCGCCGAGGCACGCGGCCGCGGGGCCGATACCCTGGTCTACTCCAACGCGCTCGTGGCGTGCGTCGGCGCGACCGACGCCGAGGTACGGCGCCGTGCGGCGGCGATCGGCCGTGACGTGCACGAACTGAAGGCCAACGGTCTTGCCGGTTCACCGGCCGAGGTCGTGGACAAGATCGGCAGGTACGCCGAGATCGGCGCCCGGCGCATCTACCTCCAGGTCCTGGATCTGGCCGACCTCGATCATCTGGAACTGATCTCCGCGCAGGTGCGGTCGCAGGTTTGAGTTTCCGCGCCGCACGGTCGTCGGGGCTTCTTGCGCTGTGTCGGTGGTGCGGCACCGAATCGTGCCGCCGCGCCACCCGCTAGTCGGCGGGCAGCTCGGTCTTGGTGAGTCGTTCGGCCTCATCCCACAGTCGCCGGGCATCGGTCGTGTTACGTGCTCGGCGCGGAATCGAGGCGACACCGGTCGGTCCTACGAGACCGAACCGTCCACTGGGACCGAAATATTCGCCATTGCGCGCGGCTGGGTCCACGGCGGCGAACAGGATCGGTTCGAGCATCCAGAGCTGGCCGCCTACCGGCTGAACTTCACCCAGAACCTGACCGAACTCCTCACGGTTCGAGTAAACGGGATCCTGGTCACCGACGCCGAGCCTTCGGATCGACGAACGCCGAACGCCACAGCCGGTCCGGCATAGCGTCCGCCTTCGAGGGCGCCCCGAGTCCGGGCCCGACGCCGCCAGCACGGAAGCGGCCGCCACCGCCCACGTCGACGGCATCCCGACCCGACCCGAAGATTTCGTCGGTTGGCGTTCGGCCAGACGCCGACTCGCGGCTCGGTGATCGGGCCGGCGCTGTCGGCACCCGTCCCCATGTCGCGGTCGTCGCGAACAGCGTCAGTGTCTGCGTGGTCAGCGCGAATCCCCTGGTCCGAGGACGTGGGGGGCGACAGCTCGGGTGAAGGCACCGGTGCGCAGCAGGGATTCGGCAGCGGCGATATCGGGGGCGAGATGACGGTCGGGGCCTGGACCCTCGACCTGAGTACGCAGCAGTGTCACGGCCGCGCCGGTGCCCGGAGCAGGACGCAGCGGAGCGCGCAGATCGAGTGCGCGCGCCGCGGTGAGATATTCGATCGCGAGCACCGTCGTCAGTCCGTCCACCGCTCTGCGCAGCTTGCGGGCCGCCGACCATCCCATCGATACGTGATCCTCCTGCATCGCGCTGCTCGGGATCGAGTCGACGGACGCGGGCACGGCGAGGCGTTTGAGCTCGGAAACCACCGCCGCCTGGGTGTACTGGGCGATCATGTACCCGGAGTCGACTCCGGGATCGGCGGCGAGGAAGGCCGGGAGCCCGTGCGAGCGCGCGGCGTCCAGCATGCGGTCGGTGCGGCGCTCGGCCATGCTCGCCATATCGGCGATCGGGATCGCGAGGAAGTCCAGCACGTAGGCCAGGGGTGCGCCATGGAAGTTACCGTTGGACTCCAGCCGTCCGTCGGTCAGCACAACCGGATTGTCGATGGCCGAGGCGAGCTCACGATCGGCGACCGTGTCGGCATGGGTCACCGTGTCCCGCGCGGCGCCGTGCACCTGCGGGGCGCAACGCAGCGAGTAGGCATCCTGCACCCGATGACAGTCGGGGCCGCGATGGCTCGCGACGATCTCCGACCCGCGCAGTGCGGCGCGCATTCGCGTTGCCGAGTGGGCCTGGCCGGGATGTGGTCGGAGCGCCTGCAAGTCCGCGGCGAACACCCGATCGGTGCCGAGCAGAGCCTCGACGCTCATCGCGGCGGTGACATCGGCGATGTCGAGCAGGGCATGCAGATCGGTCAGGGCCAGCACCAGCATGCCGAGCATGCCGTCGGTGCCGTTGGTCAGCGCCAAGCCTTCTTTCTCGGCCAGGGTAACCGCCTTGATTCCGTTGGCACGCAACGCGTTCCCAGCATCCAGGAGCGCACCGGAGTCGTCGGTCACCGCCCCCTCGCCCACCAGCGCCAGCGCCACCGCGGCCAGCGGCGCGAGATCACCGGAGCATCCGAGCGAACCGTACTCGTGCACCACCGGCGTGAGTCCGGCGTTGATCAGCGCGGCCAGCGTCTCCGCCGTCGCGGGCCGCACACCGGAGTGGCCGGCAGCGAGCGTGCGCAGGCGCAACACCATCAGCGCGCGCACCACCTCGCGCTCGACGGCGGCGCCGGCCCCCGCCGCGTGCGATCGAATCAACGACCGCTGCAACACACCGCGTCGCTCGCGCGGAATGTGCCGAGTCGCCAGCGCGCCGAATCCGGTCGACACGCCATAAGTCGGAACATCGCTCGCCGCGAGCAGGTCGACATGCTCGCGCGCGAGGGTCAGGCGACGCAACGCCGCTCGACTCAGCCGTACCTTCGCGCCGTGTCGCGCGACCGCGACGAGCTCATCCCGGGTGAGCGGGCCGTCCAGGTCCAGGATCGATAGTTGGGCAGTGTCCAGCATGGATCCATTCCACCGCCGCGGCGGCCGGTGCAGAATGAGGCCACGTCCGATTTCGTCTGAGATCCCAGACTCACCGAGGAGGCGGCGTGGGTACGAGCAGCGATGTCCCGGCGTTGCGCCGTGGGCTGGCCGTACTCCAACTGCTCGCGAGTCGAGCCGGGCCGATTTCCGCCACGACCATTGCGCGCGAACTCGGCCTCCCGCGCTCGAGCACCTATCACCTGCTCGCCGAGCTGGAAGCAGCCCGATTCGTCACCCGTATTTCCGCCGAGCGGCGCTATGGCCTCGGCATCGCGGCCTTCGAACTCGGCACGGCCGCACTGCGCCACGATCCGCTCCAGCGCCTTGCCCGTCCGCTGCTGCGCGAGCTGGTGGAACAGGTCGGGCACAATGCCCATCTCGGCATCCTCGCCGGCAACGAGCTGCTGTATCTGATCAAAGAGCAGCCCAGGCGGCCGGAGACCCTGGTCACCGGCGTGGGCGTCCGACTGCCCGCCCATCTGACCGCCTCCGGCCGGGCGATTCTGGCGCATCTGCCTGCCGCACAGGTGCGCGCCCTGTACCCGTCCGCCGCCGCGTTCGTCCGTCGGACCGACCGCGGCCCGACCACCCTCGCAGCACTGCGCAGCACGCTCGCCACCGAACGCCGCCGCGGCTGGGCCTGCGAGGACGGCCACGTCACGCCGGGCTTCGCCTCTGTCGCCTATCCCGTCTTCGAGCACAATCATCGCCCGATCGCCGCAATCAGCGTCGCCCTGCGCCACCACTGCGCAACCATTCCGTGCACCGTCGACTGGACTCCACTCGCCGCTCAGGTCCGCACGGCGGCAACGACTCTCACCCATCGCATCGGCGGGGTGCCGGGCTGGACCTGACCATGGCGGAGGCGTCTGCGCGCGCCGGCTCCGAAGACGGCGGGGGCGCCCGACCGGTCGCTGCCGCCGGAATCCGCCTCGGGCCGAGGTCGCACGCATGACACTCTCGTGCGCTGCACCGCCGGACGCGCGGTCTGTGACGAGCAACACCACATGATTTGTTGTGCACAATATAGTTGTGCCCTACATTAATGGTCATGACCGACAACCTCACGCTCGACGAGCAACTATGCTTCCCGCTCTACGCGGCGTCCCGGGCGATGACCGCGGTCTACCGTCCGAAGCTGGAGCGACTCGGACTCACCTACCCGCAATACCTGGTGATGTTGGCATTGTGGGAGCGCGACGGGCGCAGCGTCGGCGACGTCTGCCACGCGCTCGCGTTGGATTCCGGCACCCTCTCCCCGCTACTCAAGCGACTGGCGGCGGCGGATTTGGTCGAGCGGCATCGGTCGGCGACCGACGAACGGCGCGTCGATATCCGGCTCACCGAACGCGGGCGCGCGCTGCGCGCCGAGGCGGGAAACATCCCGGCCGAGATGGCCGCCGCCAGCGGCCTGTCCGTGGACGAGGTCATCACCCTGCGCGAAACCCTACAGAGACTGACGCATTCGCTGATGTCCGCACTGAATGAAAACGAAGGAGACTAGACATGCAGATCCTCTACACCGCCGAGGCGTTGTCGACCGGCGACGGGCGCAACGGACACGCCCGCACCACCGACGGCAAGGTCGACGTGGACTTGGCCGCTCCGAAGGAGATGGGCGGCAGCGGCGCCGGCACCAACCCCGAACAACTGTTTGCTGCGGGCTACGCGGCCTGCTTCCACTCGGCGCTGCGACTGGTCGGCAAGCAAGCCGAGGCGAACATCGATGACTCCGCGGTCGGCGCGAAAGTCGGCCTCGGCACCAACGGCGCGGGCGGATTCGGACTGACGGTCACTCTCGAAGTCTCACTCCCCCATCTGCCCGAGGAGGAGGCGCAGGCGCTCGCTGACAAGGCACATCAGGTCTGCCCGTACTCCAACGCAGTGCGCGGCAACATCGACGTCGAGGTCCGTATCGCCGAAGACTGATCCATCAGGAGCCGTGCGGGAAGCGAGCGACCGCGTGGGCGGTCGGGTAGGCGCCGAGGCGACATCGCCACTTGCGCCGAATGGGCTTTCGATCGCTTTCGGCGCACCGTCCCGACACCACTGTCGCCTCGACTTCTCGCCTGCCTCGTGGTCGAACAGGCTGCGCTGAAAGGCCTCTGGGTCACTGAGCGGATCGAGGAGACCGGGGCCGAGCATCGCCGACGTGTGATCGGCGAGTTGCTCGACCTCGCGACCCACCGGCTGCCATCGAGGCGGTCGTCCTGGTGGAGTCCGCGGCCGCCACCGAGACGCCGAGGTACAGCGCCGAGATCGCGTGGTCGAGCTCAGTCTGCCTGATCGACGTCGAGCACGGCCATCGCGGCGTTGTGTCCTGGAATGCCGCTGACGCCACCACCCCGGATCGCCCCCGCACCGCACAGGAATACGTTGCGATGGCCGGTCGCGACGCCCCACCGGGCGGCTGGGTCCGTGGGGTCGGCGTCTTCGGAGAGGTAGGGGTAGGCCAGATCTCGATGGAAAATGTGGCCACCTGGCAATCCGACCTCGCGCTCGAGATCCGGCGGGGTCTTGGCCTCGAGACACGGAGCGCCGTTCTCGTCGGCGGCAAGACAATCTGCGATCGGTTCGGCGAGCACCGAATCCAGTTGCGCTATAGTCGCTTCCACCACTGCGGCCTTCGCGGACGTTGGGTCGGCGGCGAACAGCTTCGCCGGTGTATGGAGACCGAACAGCGTGAGGGTGTGCGCGCCCTGAGCGATCAGCTCCGGCGACAGGATCGACCGATCGGTCAACGTATGACAGTAGATCTCCGCGGGGGGCGACGACGGGATTCGGCCGATCGCCGCCTCGCCGTACGCCTGATCGAGTTGCGCGTACGACTCGCCGATGTGGAAGGTTCCGGCGAACGCCTCGCGCGGACCGGTCTCGGCGTCGCGCAACCGCGGCAACCGGCGCAGCAGCATATTCATCTTCAGCTGCGCCCCTTCGGGTTTCGGCGGGCGAGGCGCGCCGAACAGCCCCGCGAGCGTGTACGGTGCGGCATTCACGAGCACGTGCCGCGCACCGACCGTCCCGTCCGGATAGCTGACTTCGGCTGTGCTGCCGTCGCTGTCGAGGCCGGTCACCTCGCATTCGGTGACGATCTCGGCGCCCGCCGAACGCGCGGCCGCGGCCAACGCGTCGGTGAGTGTGCCCATACCGCCGACCGGCACGTCCCAGTCGCCGGTCCCGCCACCGATGACGTGGTACAGGAAGCAACGGTTCTGCCGCAGCGACGAATCGTGCGCGTGGGCGAACGTGCCGATCAACGCGTCGGTGAGCACCACACCACGCACGGTGTCATCACGGAACGCCGACTCGATCGCCTCCCCCAACGGGCGCTCGAACAGCGCCTCCCAGGTGGCCGCGTCGTCCACGACAGCGCGCAGCGCCGCCTTGGACGGTAGCGGCCGCGTCAGCGTCGGGAACACGCGGCGCGCCAGCCGGCCGGTCGCGCCATAGAACTGTTGCCACGCACGGAAATCCCGGTCCGATCCGGTGAGCCGCGTGAAACTCGCCTTGGTCCGCTCCGGCGACGAGGAGATGAGCAGTCCACCGGTCCCCACCGGCGTGTACGACGAGATCTGCCTGCGCCTGGTCGCGAATCGCAGGCCTAGATCGTCCACGATCTGTCGCGGCAACAAACTCACCAAATACGAGTATCGCGACAACCGCGCGTCGACGCCCGCGAACACCCGTTCCGACACCGCGGCGCCACCCGTGTGCGGCTGCCGCTCGAGCAGCAGCACCGATCTCCCGGCACGCGCCAGATACGCGGCAGCCACCAGCCCGTTGTGACCGCCACCGACTATCACGACCTCGTAGAACGACCGCGTCGGCTTCATCCGTCCTCGATAGCACGGATTCTGCTCGGCCGACAGCACCCGCACCGAACAGAATCCGCCCGCGGGGCGACCGGATCCGATCTCCCACGAACGAGATGGCGGGGCCGTTCACCACCGGACGATCTCATCTCCGGCCCGTCAGGGCGCGAACAGGGTCGACCCCCAGTAGTCGTCGGGACCCAACCCTGGTGGAACTGCGAAGACCGCTGATCCGACGTGTTTGATGTACTCGTTCAACGCGTCGTTGCGCGCGAGATTTTCCTGCATCGGCACGAACTGCGTGCGCGGATTACGGCAGTAGGCGATGAAGAACAGGCCCGCGTCGAGATGCCCGAAGCCATCGGAGCCGTCGGTGAAGTTATAGCCTCGTCGCAAGATCTGGATACCGCCGAGTTCTTCGGCCGAGGCGAGGCGCACATGCGCGTCGGTGTCGACCAACGGTCCGGCCGGCCCCTTCGATTGCAGATCCAACTCGTCGAACTCGTCGTTGCCGCCGAGGGGGGCTCCGGAACCCTTCGTCCGTCCGATGACCCGCTCTTGCTCGTGCAGGCTGGTGCGGTCCCAGGGCTCGATCAGCATCCGGATGCGGCGAGTCACCAGATACGACCCACCCGCCATCCACGATCGATCGTCCTGCGGGTCGACCCAGACGAACCGGGTGACCGCGTCGTGGTCCTCGGCCTTGATGTTGCGCGTTCCATCCTTGAATCCCAACAGGTTTCGCGGCGTCGCCTGGGTGGTCGAGGTCGAGGACGTGCGGCCGAAACCCAGCTGCGACCAACGCACCGAGACAACACCGAATCCCGCCCGCGCCAAGTTGCGAATCGCGTGGACGGCGACTTGCGGATCGTCAGCGCACGCCTGAATCGCGATGTCACCCCGCGAGCGGGCCGGATCCAGCGCGTCACCGGTGAACTTCGGCAAGTCGACCAACGCATCGGGTTTGCGGGCGGCAAGTCCGAACCGGTCGGCGCCGGCCGCGGTAGTGAACAGCGACGGCCCGAAGCCGATGGTGAGGGTCAAGCGCGACGGCGTCAGGTCGAGCGCTTCACCGGTGTCGGTGGGCGGATTGTAGGCACCGGCGCCGATGGCGCCGTCGCGTACGGCCTCCTGGCCCGCGGTCATCCGTTCCGCCATGACAGTCCAGGTTCGCAGCAGCGCATCGAGTTCGTCGCGCGACTCGGTGTGCACATCGAACACCGCGAAATGCAGCCGATCCTGAGCCGGCGTCACAATGCCGGCCTGATGAGCACCGCGGAACGGCACCACACCAGGTACCGGCGCGGCGGCATCCTGGCTCGACATTCGGCCCGCGACGACCCCGGCCCCCGCTGCCAGCACTCCCAGACCTGCCGAACCGATCAGGCCACGGCGAGACACCCCACCGTGGCCAGCGCGGCCTGCTTCGTGATCAGGCTCCCGCGACAACGCCCTGCACCTGACTGACGACTGCGGACAACGCGTCGATCCGCCGCGCCAACGCGGCACGCTGCGGTTCGGTCACCGCCTCGTACCCGACGTGCCCGTCACCGGCACGGTATTGCGCTAACTCGCTGTCCAACTCGGCGAACCTGCGGTCGATCTGGGTGCCGAGGTCGCGGTTTCGCTCATCGAGGATCGGCCGCACGCTGGCGATCGCGGCCTGCGAACCGTCGACGTTGGCCTGGAAGTCCCACAGATCGGTATGGGAGAAGGTGTCTTCTTCACCGGTGATCTTGGTTCGCGCGATCTCGTCCAACAGCGTCTGAGCGCCACCGGAGACCTGAACCGGATCGACCTGGAAATCCGCGGCGCTCACCCCGGTCACCAACTCCCGCACATCGGCGACGAGCTGGTCGGCGATCTGATTGGTGTCCGGCTGCAAGCCCTGCGCCCACAGGTCTTTCTCGAGCCGATGGAACCCCGTCCACTTGTCCCCGGCGGCCACATCGGCTTCACGCAGGTCCAGCCGCGGGTCGAGATCGTCGGGGAAGCTCTCGGCGACCGGCTCGATGCGCTCGTAGTAGGTACGCGCTATCGGGTACTGCTTCTTCGCCGACGCGATATCGCCGGACTTGATCGCGGCGACGAACGCACCCGTAGTTTCCTGAAGAGCGGTCACCTGCGATACCAGGTATCGCTTGTACCCGGTCGCCGCGTCTGCCATTTTTCCGGTGTCGTCACGCGCCTGCGCCTGCCCGGTGACGATGAAGTCACCGCGGATTCCGTCACCCACCATCCCCGGCTTGCACGCCGTCTGATAGGTACCCGGATCCGATACCGACACGATCAACTGTCGCGACAGCCCGGGACCGATGTTCTCGACCTCACCGATGACACGGTCGCCGGCGCCATAGACGTAGAACTCGGTGACCTTGGTGCCATTGTTGGTGATCCGGAACGTGGTGTTTCCCGCACTCGCCGAATTGCGCGACACCTCACACGAGTTGTCCGCGGCCGTCACCACGATGTCGCCGCCCTGCGAGGTCTCGGACTTGCTGGCGCACGCAGCCAGCAGCACCGGCAGCACGACGACAGCGGTGATCGACACGACGGTAGATCGCATGGGTGGAACCTTTCACGAATGCGGCTGAGCCGCTGGGGGTTTGGCAGGCGCATCGCCCGAAGGGCCGCGCCGACCCGAGACCGGCGCCGGGCGGAGAAATACGATCAAAACGACGATCAGGTACCCCGTCCACGCCAGCGCCTGCAGGCGAGTCGGATCGGCGCGGAAGTTGAAAATCCCCTGGGCGACGGTGCCGTACCAACTCGACATGGTGAACCACGACGAGATGTCGAAGGCGGTGTCGGTCAGACCGGGCAACCAATCAGCGGTCTGCAACGCCCGGATTCCATACGCCAGGATTCCGGCGGCGACCACGATCAGCAGCACTCCGGTGTATCGGAAGAAGAGCGCGAAGTTGATGCGGACCGCGCCGAAATAGATCAGCACGGTCAGCAGGGCCGCCATCGCGATGCCCAGCAGCAAACCGAGCAACGGCCACAGGCTACCCGCGGTGTTCTCCGCGTAACCGACCATCAACAACGCCGTCTCCACGCCCTCGCGGCCGACCGCCAGAAAGGCAAGCGCCAACACCGCAGCCGGGCCGACGGCCACTGCCCTGGACATGCCGGCTCTCAGATCACCGGAGATCGATCGCGCTGCGGTGCGCATCCACAAAACCATCCAGGTCACGATCACGACGGCGGTCAGAGACGCGATCCCCGAAATCAGCTCCGCGGCCACACCGGTGACGGTCGACGTTCCGTAATGCACCCCGGCGAAAATCGCACCCACCATCGCAATCGCCGCGAGAACTCCCCCGGCCACCCAGCGCAACGCATCGCGGTGACCGGCCTTGACCAGGAAAGCGACCAGGATCATGACCACGATGCCGGTTTCGAGGCCCTCACGCACACCGATCAATCCACTGCCGATCAACTGAGCCGCGATCGAGGGTGCGCCGGATGCACCTGCCAGATCAGCCATCACTCACTCCCGCCTACATCCCAACGCGGCCCCGCGTCGTATTCAGCAAGGCAAGGCTATCTTTACACACGACACGAACCCCAGCGACCGCAACCTGGGGGCACACCCCGATGTGACCGGATCCGACGTTGGCCAGGTGGCCCGCTCAGGCAAGCAGGCCGCGGGAGACCGGCACTACCGGACTGCCATCTCGCCCAGTTCGGACCAGCCGGTGTCGTCGATGGTCTGGTTGATGATGCGCGGAGTCGAGGCGAGCGCCTGCGGCAGGTCCTGCATTGCCTGTGTGAAGTGCGCACTGCCGACGTGTGCGGCGCCGGCCTCCTCGTCGCGGAAGGCCTCTACGAGAACGAATTCGGTCGGATCGTCGACACTGCGGGACCAGTCGAACCAGAGGTTGCCTTCCTCGGCGCGGGTTGCGGCGGTGAAGGGGCCGACGAACTCGAGCCACCGATCGGTCCATTCGGGCTTGGTCTGGAACTTGACGACGATGAAGATCATTTCGTTCCTCCTTGGTGCGGGCCGCCTCGAACCACTCCTGGAACGAGGGCGGGCGCGTGCGTTGCGAACCCCCCATTGTCCCCCGTTCGACCGGTGGATCGCCGCCACCTCGACCGGCGACACCGACACTTCTGGCAGGATCGACCAACGACGTGCCCCGCGGGTCGTCACCGTGCGTCCCGGCAAACGATGAAACGCCCCGCCGATGCGGGCGCAGCCGCCGACGATGCCGACCGCGCGGTAAGGCACCGGACGTGTCGCCGACCGGTCGGGCGAAAGACATGATCAAATCAGGTGAATGAGTGGATCTCGCCGCGCGGATCCGAGTCGCTCATCCCCGGTGGTGCCGCCATGCCGGAGGCCACGGTGGACGAGCACATCCGACAGCGGTATGGCGACGACGAGCTGAAGGTTCGGGTATGCAGACGAGGAAGCGTCTCAGAGTGCCTGAGGTGACGAGAATCGACGTGCACGAGCACCGCTTGCGATTTCGACTATCCGACTCCGCAGGTCATGAAGAGTTGATGCGCCTGGTGAGCATCTTCCACCGGCGCGGAATCGAGGTCATGTCGTTGCATTTCGACCGAGCGAGCGGTGGCGGCGGCACTGTCGACGCCACCGTCATGAGTACCAGGCACGGCGCCGAGATAGTGGTGCGGACATGCGCCGACACCGTACATTTCCTCGAAGCACGCGTCACCGAGCCCGCGGAGTGGGCAGCGGAAACCGACCCGACCACCAGCGGCGGCGGCGGCGGCAATCGTGCTCGCAGTCACTCGAGGAGCGCGGGACCGCCCCGTCCGACACCGAACATCTAGCGCGATCCACGCCAGGCAACTCGCCCCCAGCCGGTGGTCAACTCCTCGGCGGTCGGCAGACTCCGCTCCATCCCCGCGGGAGTCGAACTCGGCCGGCCCGCAGCGCCGTGACCAACTCGGCGTAACCTTCCCGGACCTCGCCGAGGTGGAACCACGCCTCGTGCCGTAGTTCCGCGTCGTCGCTATGGCGCACCGTCCACAAGACCTCGGCGTAGGTCTTGGCGACATGACTGATCACCTCGCCGAAGGAGTGCGTGTGCTTGCACGCGCCCACAGCGCGCGGCGGAGGGAACACCGCCCACGCATCGATCTCGCCGACGATGCGTGCGATGTCGGCGTGGATAGCGGGTTCGTCGAAATCACAGGGACGCTGCGGTCGACCGAGGTGCACCGGAATAAGCGCCGCGTGTAGATCTCCCAATGCTCGGGCCCACCCGATCAGCGGGGAACCGCCGCTCAGGCCACCGGAGATGGCAGCCAGCAGCTGTTCGGGTTCGAGCAACGGCGCTGGACCCATGCACCGGTTCCCATCGCGCCGAGCCCACGTCGATTCGAGCGACGTGGGCGAATACCCCGCCGGGGCAACTCCGAGATCACTCGCAGCCCAGGCAACCCCGTTGGCGTCCTCGGCCGAGTCCAGGTCCATCGTCGCAGCGCCGACGGTGGCTTCGGGAGGCCAGGCGTCCATAACGACATGATGCGCCTGGCGGGCATGCCGGCGCCACGACCGGCTTGCTCCCAGCTGGTAAGCGCGGCCTCTTATCGCACGTAGCATGGCTGATCGTGGAACTGCGCCAGCTCCGCTACTTCGTCGCGGTCGCCGAAGAACTGCACTTCGGACGGGCTGCCGAGCGCCTGCTGATCGCGGGGCCGTCGCTGTCACAGCAGATCAAGGCGTTGGAACGCGACCTGGGTGTGCAACTGTTCACCCGCGACCGCCGGTCGGTCACCCTGACCGCGACGGGCACGGCCCTGCTGCCCGACGCCCGGGCGCTGCTGGAGCGGGCCGAGAACCTGCGCCGCCGCGCGACCCGTCTGTCCGGTTCGGAACCGGTCCATATCGGCTACGTCACTTGGTTGCCGTTGGACCTGACGGCACGGACATCCGGTGTCGCCCCGCTGCACATCGATACCTGGGTCGTGCCCTCGCACGCACAGGCCGCCAGAGTGGCCGACGGCAGCCTCGACCTCGCCGTGTGCTGGGTACAATCGGCCGATCTGGCCAGGCTCGGCCTCGAGGCTCGGCTGCTCGGAGCCGATCGCTTGCACGCTGTGTCCTCTGGTGCGAGCACCGGCCCGGTGCGGCCACGCGAGGTCACCGTGCTCGTCGATGACGACGCCACCACCTGGTCGTCCTGGAACGATTTCGCCGAGCAGTTGGCACACGACACCGGCGCGCGAATTCAGCGCATCGATGACGGCGGCATCACCGGTCCCGCCTTCTTCGACCACGTCCGCGCGAGCGACCGCCCCGTGGTGAACTCTCCCAGGGGACTGTCCCTACCGCTGCCCCCGGACCTCGTCCAGCGACCGATAACCGCACCCGCGGTGTACTGGACCTGGTCACTTGTCCTGCGTCACAACGAAGTCCGCCCGGTCGTACTCGCCGCCGCGGAGGCGATCAGCCGTGGTGTAGGGCACCTCGGTATCCACGACGCCGACGCCTGGCTACCCGCCGACGACCCGCACCGCTAGCCGCACACCGGGAAGTACACTCATCGCCCAGCGCTCTGGCCGCCGTCGACATGCAGGATCTCGCCGGTGACGAACGGGGCATTCTCCAGGTAGAGGATCGCCTGGACCACATCATCGATCTCACCCATCCGGCCGAGCGGGTGGGTCGCGCTGAGGGTCTCATAGGACGCGGCCGGATGCATCGATGTACGGATGACGCCGAGCGCGACGGTGTTGACCCGGATGCCGCGAGTCGCGTACTCGATCGCTAACTCCTTGGTGACTGCGTTCAGCCCGCCTTTGGTCAGCGACGCGAGCGCGGAGATCAACTGCGAGCTCGCGTAATCGACCAAGCTGGTAGAGACGTTGACCACATGGCCGCCCCCATCTGTGTCCAGCATCGCGGTGACGGCACTACGAGAGATCTCGAAGAAGCCGCGCAGATTCACCCCCACCACGGCGTCGAAGTCTTCGTCGGTGTAGTCGGTGAACGGCTTGGAGATGAAGATTCCGGCATTGTTGACCAGCGTGTCGATCCGGCCGAACCGCGCCATGGCCGCGTCGACGACACGAGCGCCGACGCCTCGCTCGGCAACGTCCCCGCGCACGGTCAATACCCCGGAATCGTCGGATTCGTCGAGGGAGCGGGCGGTCGCGACCACCGCGTAGCCGAGGTTCCGGTATGCCGTGACCAGAGCCGCGCCGATACCTCGGGAAGCACCGGTGATGACAGCGACCTTCTGCACAGTGTTCACAATCGGGTACTCCTTTCCCGCCAATGGCGCGTTCTCCGCACCATGCAGTGCATGGATCTCCCGCCGGGATGCGGTAGCAGAAGTCTTTCGGCATTTCCCATCTGGCCGGTCGAGGCGCGCCGTAACCGACTTCCCCGCGCGGTCGGAGCTGTGGAGCTGACTCAGCCCGTCGTGGCGGGGTCACTCGGGTGCGGGGACAGCGGCGTCACCCTGTCGTGTCGCCATACCCGCAGCGGCATCGATGCGAGTACCTGCTCCAACTGCTCGGCGTTGTCCGCGCTGAAAAGCCCCCACGTGCGCCATTCACCAGGTGCGAGCGGAGGACGCCACAGCCGCAGCAAGGAACCCTGCGCCGCCAATTCCCGTGCCCGCACCGCTTCGCTGGCACGGATCTCCGCGACAGCCTCCTCGGATGTGTCTTCTGGAACGACGGTCACCATGTCCACCAGAAACTCCATCGGCGGCTCTCCTCCTTCGATCATCCGATTCCGGAACACTGACGCCGGCCCCGCCGACGGACGATCACGCCCGTGGGCACGGACCGTCGACAGACAAGGTGTTCGGATCAATCGACACAGATCCGCCGATATTCCACGGGTGCGACCGGGCGGACCTTCCTTTGTAAGGTGCCATCATCGCCGACCTCGTGTTTCTGCCCGACCACCGATCCGGAGACGAACAGGGATGCGGCCGAACGCGAATGTCGGATCGCAGCGGCGCCGAGCGGGATCGATCACGTAGTCTGCGCGGGCTCGGAGGCAAACCTCCCCGGGCAGGTGTGTGGGAGGCTGAGCCTCCCACACAGGAGCAAGCCGGTCGTAGCCGCGAGGTCGGCACCGGGCACAGGATGTCCTGATGGAAGCCCGACCTGAGAGCAGTCCCCTCCGTCCCGCGATCCGCTCGCCGTGGGCACATGTCGCCCAGGCCGCAGCGGCACTCGCGGCGGGCATGGGCGTCGGTCGCTTCGTCTACACCCCGATCCTGCCTCTCATGACCGCGCAGGCCGGGCTCACCGCGGAAGCCGGCGCCAACCTGGCGACGGCCAACTACATCGGATATCTCGTCGGCGCGCTGATCGGTATCCTGGCCCCCGGACTCGTCCGCTTCCCGGCCATGAGCCGGACCGCGCTCGTCCTGCTCGTCGGCACGCTCGCGGGGATGCCCCTGACCCACAGCATCGCGGTCTGGCTCATCCTGCGGCTGCTCGCCGGAGTCGCGAGCGCCATCGTGTTCGTCGTCGCCGTCAGTTCGCTGCTCAGCCATCTGCGCGACCATCCGATCCACCTGCCGGGCTGGGGCTTCAGCGGCGTCGGTACCGGAATCGCGCTGTCCGGCGTGCTGGTCCTGATCCTGCGCTCGGTAGCCGACTGGCAGGCGGCATGGTGGGCCGCCGTCGCCCTGGCCACACTGTTCGCCGCGGGCGCGTGGACGTTGCGTCCGGAGCTGCCGCCCGCCCCAGCCTCCACCGCCACCAGTGTGCGAGCCGCCGGAACGCACCGCTGGTTTGCCGCCCTGTTCGCGAGCTACACCCTGGAGGGCATCGGCTACATCATCGCCGGGACCTTCTTGGTCGCGGCGATCGAGCAGACCGCCCCCGGGTGGATCGGCAGCGGCGCGTGGGTACTGGTCGGCTTGGCGGCCGCGCCGTCCGCCGTGCTGTGGGCATGGCTCGGCCGGCGCTGGTCGCGCCCGGATCTGCTGCTGGTCGCGCTGATCGTCCAGGCGGTCGGTATCGCACTGCCCGCCCTGGTCGGCGGCATCGCGGCAGCGCTCATCGCGGCCTTCCTCTTCGGCGCCACCTTCCTCGGGATCAGCACGATCGCGCTCGCCACGGGCACGCACCTGCGCTTCCCGCGTTCGGTGGCGTTACTGACCGGCGGCTACTCCGCGGGACAAATCCTCGGACCGCTGCTCGTCACCCCGTTGCTGCACCACGGCTACCACCAGGCCCTCCTCCTCGCGGCGGTAGTCGTCGCCCTGGCCGCGACCGGCGCGGGCGCCCTGCGTATCGGGTTCCCGCACCACACCCCGGACGAACACGGCCACCGCACAGCAGCCATGCCACATCCCCCCTCGCGGCACACCGGCTCGATCGATCCCGATCACCTCATCCGGTCGATCCACGCGCAGCGCTGACCGAAGTCCGTTCCACCCACCACAGCAGTCGACGCGCAGCCAGCCGATCAACAGCCGAGGCAGCGACCAGCCCGGCCACCGGAGCGCTTTCGACTGCCACAGGAGCTTGACGGGTTCCCAGGGCTGGAACACAGACCGACCGGTAGGCATGTTTCTATGTTGTCCAGCTAATAGGCAATCGTGCGATCGGCCGTGTTGTGTTCGAGAAAGCGATCGTGAAAGCGTTGGCGGATCTCCGCGACCGGTTGGTCCCCCTCGCGAAGAGCGCTGCGGAAGTGCGGGCAGCGCCACCGCGCCGTGCCGCGGAACACCTTCGTTACGCGAATTCCGCGATACATACCGCCGACGAGTCGAACGCGATGAAGGTCGCCGCCGCGTCCGGCGGCGAAGAGCGACATCCCCACCTGGCGCAACCCGTCGCCGCGCTTCCCAAAAGGACAAAGAGGACAGATCCGGCAGACGAGTTCTTGAAAGATATCTACGGGGATCGATACCACACCAACGGCTCCATCATTGCGCGGACGTACGCCCGTTCGTTGGCGCGAGTACCCGAGGAGTTCCACCGGACCGTTGCGGCCTATATGAAAGAATCACCCCATGGCGGCATATGGCTCGGTGACGGCCGTTTGCTGGAACTCGGCCATCCTGGATGGTCTGCGGCGACGCGCGGGGGGACGCCGGAGGGCTGGCCGGAGGGCACGACCTGGAACGATGTCGGCGGCGCATACGACGTGAGACATCGGGCACTACTCGCGGGTTCACCCCACGAGAGTGACATCGCGTTGCACGAATTCGGTCACGCGGTTGACCATGCGTTCGGCATGCCGAGCCAAGCGCCGGCATTCGCGAAAGTCCACGCCAACGTCGTTCCCCTCATACCCCACGAAAGCTCGGAGACCGCTGCCTACTTCGCGCAGCCCGCAGGAGTCGGAGAAGAGGAACTGTTCGCCCACGGCTTCGGCTGGTTCCACGACACCCAGCAACCCGAGGGCTTCGTCTGGTTCGACAGCACCCAGCAGCCCAGATTCTTCGACTCGGTCGCCGCCGGCCACCACCTGACAGACTATTACCAGGCCTTGACATCGAGGATAGGGATCCCGACATGAGCGACAGACATCCCCTGGCCCGGCGCCTCGATGACGGGCGCATCCTCCTGCGCTACTCCACACAAGAGCCCGACGGCGCCAAACTCGACGGCTCGCTCGCTATAGGTCCCGAAGACCCGGCATACGCCCGCTGGAACGCAGAGATCACACACTGGGAACACAGCACCAAACGCCCCGACGACTCGATCGACTACCAACCCATCGACTACGACAACCTTCCCATGTTCCCGGAGCGCCGCCACGAGGGCCGCTGACCCACAACCTCGATCTCAGGATGAGCCAGTTCACCATATGTCGTAACGGCCACATCGCTCGACGGACGACACTACCGAGAGATCGGCCAGAACACTATGGTCCTCCCCACCGCTGAGCCCGGAGGCAAAGCCCGGTGCACACGACGTCGAAAATCGACAACGTGCCGCGTTTCCGCAGGTGCGAATGTTCGGAAACCCGTTCGTTTTCCGGTAGGGTCCCACCCCGTTGTCGAACACGTCTCCGAACGTTCGGAGAAGTTGAAATGGCATTGGTGGACTCGTCCGCGTCACCACCAGCAAGCAGGAGACCCGCCGCCAGCACGACGACCTCGATCCGATCTGCGTGAAGGTGTTCGAAGAGAAGATCAGCGGCAAGCTCGAGGTCGTCGACCGGCCCGGCCTGCAGACCGCACTGGACTACATGCGCCCCGCCGACCTGCTCACAGTCCAGGAAGCCGACGAGACCGTTGCCAGAACCATGGATGCCGATGCGGCAAACGTACCGGCTCTGCGGGCCGCGTTCTCCGACCTGTCGGGCGGTATCTCCACCACCGCAACGTCTTCCCCCTACATAGTCGGCCGCGATCCGATCGACGCGTCGGAACCAGCACGATCGCGCTCGCCACGGGTTTGTCCCGCGGAGTAGCTGGCAAGTGCCAGCGGCTACCGAACCGGCGACGTCCTCGACCTCCTCACAACCGACCAGGCCACGGGCCAGTCGCAGCACGGGTCGAGCCGCAGCGCCGGCCCGCACTCGATCATCCTCACAGTCTCAGCACGTCGACGACGAGCAGATCGCCACCCCGCGGCGCACGGCGTAGTGCGGTGCATTGCGCGGCTCGCCGACTTACCGACTCGATGCCGCACGTTGTTTGAACTGCAGCTCTTCGTCTTTCGTGAGGAGCTGTGGCAGATTCGCGAGCGTGTGCCCCGGACGAAGCGGCGATATCCTCCCTGCCATGAGTAGTCGGCCTCCGAGGACTGCGGTCAACAGCGCAACGCTGTTGGCAGAGGTGATGTGGGACAGATGGCTGGGATAGCCAGCGCCCAGCAGCTTCTCGAGCCGATCGGAAATACGCACGCAAAGCTGCTGCTCGTGCGGACTTGGCTCCAGTGCCTCATTCGACGGACACCGCCCACGGCCGTACATGATTTCACCATCGCCGGAACTGTCCTTCCCGAGTTGGATGTGCGCGCATCTGGCGATCTTCTCGGCCGGCACTGCGTAACCCGCTCGACGGTAAGTCAGTCGCCAACCCCCTTCGCCGCTTTCAACGCCAAATGGATTCGGTTCCCGATCGGTGTAGTTGATAGCGCTTCCCACCGAGTCCGCGACCGCAGCGGTGACAGAGAATTCAGCATTGGCTGCGATCATGATATCGAACCAACGATCCACCGGGACATGGGCGTCCGCCAAGGCCGCCATAGCGGCCTCCAGAGTAGTTGCCCCCAGGGCGCCGAACCCAATGTAGTTGCTTGGCAGTTGCTTGAACAAGTCCGGCTGCAGACCACTGTTTGTCCGGTCGGGTACCATGCCCACGTTACTCCAGAAGGCAGCCGATCGGTTTCGGAACGGAACGGATATCTTCTCGCTATAAGGCTCCTTGGACAAGGATTCCGCATCGTAGCGACCCGACTCGCTTTCTTGTCGGTAGATTGCTTGCGATATGGCGCCGAACTCTTCGGTAAGAACCTTGTTGTGATGATGGAGCGTCGCCAGATGATCCTCCGGGAACGTCTGGAGCGCTTCCGAGAAACTGTCGATCAACACCGCCTCCAGCGCGGCCGCGATACGCGCCGAATCGCCACTCAGCCAGTAGTTTCGCGGCCCTTCCCAGCTGTAGATCTGGTCCAGCGATGTGCCGATACCGTGACACGCGACCCTGTTGTCGACGAAATCCGCCACATCATGATTCGGGTCAAGAAATTCCAGAGCCATGGCGAGTACTGCGTATCCGATTCTGTCGGAAATGACTCTCTGTATGCATCGACGCAGGTCCTGAGCTACCCGTTGCCCGACGTAGATCGGCTCCAGTTGACGGTCAGCATAGACAAGCTTGTTGCCATGAAAGGTGCAAAGAAATTGACGCAGTTCGGCAAGATGGTCTCCCACCTCGAGGGGATCTTTCTTGATCAGGTTCGACACTGCGAGATCGTGTCGATCTCGCTGCACGTGCAACGACTGCTTGATTTGTGAGACATCGGACATTGGATACTCCTGAAGTGTAAGTGCCTGTGAACAAACTGATCGCTGATGCTTGTCAGGGGGCCGGTACTATCCTTTGCTTGATGGCCAGCGTGTCGGTCCGAGTGGTGGCGGAGGCGTCCTGGTAGCAAGGGGTTTCCGAATCACCGCTTGTACCGAGAGATACCGTATGTCGTTGTACTCCCGTGCCGCGATGGTTGGCTACGATTCCGCTGACACCCGGTTGGCGTATGCGGCCTCCAGTTGGTCACGCCGCGAAACACGCTGTGCGCGAGCGGCACTACACCTGCGACGCCGCCGGTGATCAGTGACGGGTGCTGAAGCAGGCGCCGCCTTGGCCGGTGTGGCTCGACCGTGCGGGCGGCAGCATCTGCCGAACTCGGAAACTGCTCACCGAATCCCACGTGTCGGATTCGGTGTCGGACTGCTCGACACGGCCGGACACGGCGTCTGTCACCTTCTCGGTGTCTGCGATGGTGTAGACCAGCTCGGCGCCACTGAGCCATCCTCTCTCCTCGGACATTGCCCTGATCGCCGACCTTCTCGATGACGGTGTCAGCTTCTCCCCTGATTCCGAGCAGCAGCCGACGGGTTCAGGCCCCACATTCAAGCAGGCTACGACGCGGGCCGCATTTCCGCAGGTGCGAATGTTCGGAAACCCGTTCGTTTTCCGGTAGGGTCCCACCAGTTGTCGAACACGTTTTCCGAACGTTCGGAGGGGTTGAAATGGCATTGGTGGGACTCGTCCGCGTCACCACCAGCAAGCAGGAGACCCGCCGCCAGCACGACGACCTCGATCCGATCTGCGTGAAGGTGTTCGAAGAGAAGATCAGCGGCAAGCTCGAGGTCGTCGACCGGCCCGGCCTGCAGACCGCACTGGACTACATGCGCCCCGCCGACCTGCTCACAGTCCAGGAAGCCGACCGGCTCGGCCGCAACCTCCTCGAAGGCCTGATCGTGCTCAACGATCTATTCCAACAAGGCATCTCGGTGAAGATTCTGCACGGCATCGCCGCCGGCGAGCACACCGAGCGCAGCCTGATCCTCGACCTGGCACTCGCCCTGGCCGAGGACCATCGCCGCGACATCATCCGCAAAACCCGTGACGGGCTGGCATCCGCCGCGCGACACGGCCGCACCGGAGGCCGCCCCCGCGTCGTCGACGACGACAAACGCCGCGCGATCCTGACCCGCCGAACAGCAGGCCAATCACTGCGTGAAATCGCCCGCGGCGTCGGAGTCAGCCTCGCCGTCGTCCACGGCGAAATAAAAGCCGCCGAAGCCGGTGCCGACGAACCCGGAACGGACACTGTGCGCGGCACGGGCGCGGCACGGTGAGAGTTCCAGTCGGCGAACTGGACGCAGCGTGGCGGTCTGTGCGCGATGTACTCGGCACGACAGCCAGGGACTACAGCGCCGCGGTCGCCGCGGTGCCCGAGCACGCCGCCCGCGGCGTCACCGAGACCGTTACCATAGCCATGGATGCCGATGCGGCAAACGTACCGGCTCTGCGGGCCGCGTTCTCCGACCTGTCCGGCGGTATCTCTACCACCGCAACGTCTTCCCCCTACGTAGCCGGCCGCGATCTGATCGACGCGGTGGACTACAGCGCGCTGCGGCGGCCGGGAGGAACCAGGTCCTTGGGGAACTATCCGAGATTCGAAGAGATCCAACGGCTGCAAAGATTCAACGGCCCTCACACCATCGCCACAGCGCACGAGGTCGACGCGGCGGTCACCGAGCGCAGGCCAGCGCTGTTCCGCGGGTTCGAGGAGGAGCGCTACCTCGAGGCATTCGTCGCCGGCCCGGTGCGACCCGGCGGCGGTCCCAGCGGATCCGGGACTTACGCCACACCACTGGAGAATGTCGCACTCCACTACACCGATCCCACCCACAAACAGGACCTCGCCACCCGGCAGGCCCGGCTGCTGCGGATGGCACTACGTCCCGAGGCCAAGGTAATCACTCTGCGCGCACTCGAGTCCGAACGTAACCGCACCCTGGCACAAGTCGCCCGTGAACTACGGGCCGTGCGCGATATAGCGAACCCCACCACCGAGGAAATCGCTCGCCGCAACGCGCTGATGGACAAGGAACTGACATTAGCCGACGTCGGCCAATACGGTGCCCTGCGCGGCTGGGACGCCATCGACGGATCCGACACCTTCTCGAATAAGGAGTGGAACATACTCAACCTGACCGCCCTATTGATCCAACGCTGAGCACCCACCACCGATTACGCCCGTACCTCGGGCCGACTCGCCGGACAACACGCCAGCACTCTGCGCCTGGGTCACACTCAGGATTCCCGGACAGACCATCGGTGGCGGATGAGATCGTGCGGACATGGTCGAGGCAATGAATGCAGCGGTGTTTGTCGTCGAGATGCCGTGATCGGCGCCCCTCGGGGCGGACTGCCACCCCCGGACCCACCTAGACGAGTGATTCCTAACGTTAGTGGTCGTAGGCGGTGAGTGATCGGCTGGTGGGGGCGTTGGTGGCGAGGTTGTGCCAGATTGCGGCGGCCA